>NZ_CFHOXV010000014.1:42681-81804 GCF_984505615.1 Alteromonas sp.
TCCGATACCTGTGAACTGGTGTTTGAAGACTGTGAAGTACCGGCAGAAAACCTGATGGGCAAAGAAGGCGAAGGCGTCCGTATTTTAATGAGCGGACTGGATTATGAGCGCCTTGTTCTGTCCGGTGGTCCGCTGGGTATTATGCAGGCTTGTATGGACATCGTCGTACCCTATATTCATGACCGGAAGCAGTTTGGTCAGTCAATCGGTGAATTCCAGCTTGTACAGGGCAAAATTGCCGACATGTACACACAGATGAACGCCGCGAGGGCCTACGTGTACACCGTTGCTAAATCCTGCGATCGCGGGGAAACCACACGAAAAGATGCTGCCGGCGCCATTTTGTACTCGGCGGAACTGGCTACCCGTATGGCGCTGGACGCCATCCAGTTGCTGGGTGGCAACGGCTATATCAATGAGTACCCTACGGGACGTTTACTCCGCGACGCGAAACTTTATGAGATTGGCGCAGGTACCTCTGAAATCCGCCGGATGCTCATCGGCCGCGAACTGTTCAAAGAATCTGAATAAGTAAGGAGGGGTTATGCCCGTTCTGCATACTACTGTAAATCCTGCATCGGCAGAATTTAAAGATAATGCCGCCTGTATGCGCCGGCTGACAGACGATCTTAAAGCCAAAGTCGCTCAGATTTCTCAGGGCGGCGGCGAAAAAGCCGTGGATAAACACCATGCCAGGGGGAAACTACTGGCCCGTGAACGTATAAACGTTCTTCTGGATGAAGGCTCTCCGTTTCTGGAAATCGGACAGTTTGCAGCCTGGGAGGTATACGACGATTACGTACCCTGCGCCGGCGTAGTCGCCGGGATCGGGCGCGTAGCCGGCCTGGAGTGCATGATTGTTGCTAATGATGCCACTGTGAAGGGCGGTACCTATTACCCGCTCACAGTCAAAAAACACTTACGGGCGCAAACCATCGCGGAAGAAAATCATTTGCCCTGTATTTATCTGGTAGATTCCGGTGGCGCTAACCTGCCCCGTCAGGATGAAGTATTTCCCGACCGCGAACACTTTGGCCGGATCTTCTTTAATCAGGCCAATATGTCAGCGCAAAATATTCCGCAAATCGCCGTGGTAATGGGCTCCTGTACCGCCGGTGGTGCGTACGTACCGGCTATGGCCGATGAAAGTATTATTGTACGCGAACAGGGCACCATTTTTCTCGGCGGTCCTCCGCTGGTAAAAGCAGCAACCGGTGAAGTGGTCAGTGCTGAAGAACTGGGCGGTGGCGATGTGCATACCCGTACTTCAGGCGTTGCCGACCAGCTCGCTAATAACGATCATCATGCACTGGAGCTGGCACGCAATGCTGTCGGTAGACTGAACCGGCAAAACCGGTATCAGGTGGCAGAACAACACTGGGAAGAGCCACGCTATCCGGCATCAGACATCTACGGCATCGTGCCGGAAGGCTCGCGGAAAACCTATGATGTCAGAGAGATAATAGCCAGGATCACAGACGGCTCTGAGTTTGATGAATTCAAACCCCTCTACGGCACAACACTGGTTTGCGGCTTTGCCAGCATTTTCGGTATGGAAGTGGGTATTGTCGCCAATAATGGCATTCTGTTCGGCGAAAGTGCGCTGAAAGGCGCGCACTTTGTGCAGTTATGTGCAACACGCAAGACTCCGCTTATCTTCCTGCAGAACATCACCGGTTTCATGGTGGGTAAACAATACGAAGCTGGCGGCATTGCCAAACACGGGGCGAAAATGGTCACCGCAGTAGCATGCGCCAAAGTGCCGAAAATCACTGTTCTCATTGGTGGCTCGTTCGGCGCCGGCAATTACGGCATGTGTGGACGCGCTTATGACCCGCGCTTTTTATTTATGTGGCCGAATGCCCGAATCTCAGTGATGGGCGGTGAACAGGCTGCAGGCGTACTGGCTCAGGTGAAACGTGACCAGAAAGAAAGTAATAACGAAAGCTGGACTGACGATGAAGAGCAGGCCTTTAAGCAACCGGTTATCGATACTTATGAAAAGCAGGGACACCCCTACTATGCTTCCGCGCGCCTGTGGGATGACGGTGTGATTGACCCTGCCGATACCCGCAAAGTGTTGGGAATGAGTTTGAAAGTCGCCCTGAATAAACCCGTTGAAGAAACACGCTTCGGCGTGTTCCGCATGTAAGGAGTCCGGATCATGGAACCTGTAACCGATTTCGTGACGTACCATATTGATGAGCGCGGCGTTGCCAGCATTACACTGAACCGGCCGGAAAAGCACAATGCGTTTGATGACACCATTATTGCAGCGTTATCTCATTACTTAGACACCGCCGCTCAGGACAATCACCTTCGTGTTTTGATCCTGCGGGCTGAAGGTAAATCTTTCAGTGCCGGTGCAGATGCCGGCTGGATGAAAAAAATGGCTGGTTATTCTGTGGAGGAAAATCAGCAGGATGCTTTCGCCCTTGCCACTTTGCTCAACAAACTGAATACCCTGCCAAAACCGGTTATTGCCAGAGTTCAGGGTGCAGCCTTCGGTGGCGCAATAGGTCTGATTGCCTGTTGTGATATGGCCGTGGGTACCAAACTCAGCAAATTTTGCTTAAGTGAGGTCCGGATTGGTCTTATACCCGCCACCATCAGCCCTTATGTCATTGAAGCGATGGGTGCCCGTGTGTGTCGCCGATATTTCCAGACCGCAGAAGTATTTTCAGCCCGCCGTGCCAGACGACTGGGCCTGCTCAGTGAAGTGGTCACCGAAGACGAACTGGATGACACGGTAGAAACTCTCGTTTCTCAATTGCTTAAAAATGGTCCCGTGGCCATGGCCAGAGCAAAAGCGCTGGTGCGCAATGTGGCATTCCGCCCGGTGGACGAAAACCTGATGCAGGAAACCAGTCAGGAAATCGCGGATATCCGCGTATCTGATGAAGGCCAGGAAGGGTTAACCGCTTTTTTGGAAAAGCGCCCGGCGCAGTGGCAGGAGAGCAGTAATGATTAATAAACTTCTGATTGCTAATCGCGGTGAAATTGCTTGCCGTGTTATCCGCTCGGCTAAGAAACTTGGCATAGCAACGGTGGCGGTTTATTCCTCTGCCGACGAAAACGCAATGCATGTTGCGATGGCTGATGAAGCGGTAAAAATAGGCGAAGCCCCGTCAAAAGACAGTTACCTTCGTGGTGATGTCATTATTGATACTGCACTGAAAACCGGTGCAGATGCCATCCATCCCGGTTACGGCTTTTTATCTGAAAACGCAGCATTTGCCGAAAGCTGCCGTGCCAACAATATTATTTTCGTTGGTCCGCCGCCTGAGGCCATCCGTGCGATGGGTTCAAAATCAGCGGCCAAATCCATTATGGAAAAAGCCGGTGTTCCGCTTGTCCCGGGCTATCACGGTGATGACCAGGCGGATGGAGTATTACTTCAGGCTGCCAGAGAAATGGGCTATCCGGTATTATTGAAAGCCGCAGCCGGTGGTGGCGGTAAGGGCATGCGGCAGGTCTGGAAAGATGAAGAATTCACTGACGCTCTGAGTGCTGCCAGACGGGAGGCTATGGCCAGCTTCAGTGACGATATTATGCTGGTGGAAAAATACCTCACCCGCCCCCGTCACGTGGAGTTCCAGGTGTTTTGCGATCAGCACGGCAATGGTGTTTACCTGTTCGAGCGTGACTGTTCCTTACAGCGCCGTCATCAGAAAATCATTGAAGAAGCCCCCGCTCCCGGCATGACGGAAGCACTGCGCTCTCAGATGGGTGAAGCGGCACTGCAGGCAGCCAGAGCCATTGCTTATGAAGGTGCCGGCACAGTGGAGTTTCTCCTTGATGAAGATGACAGTTTTTATTTCATGGAGATGAACACCCGTTTGCAGGTTGAACACCCTGTGACGGAAATGATCACCGGTGAAGATCTGGTGGAATGGCAAATCAAGGTCGCACAAGGTGAAGTACTGCCGAAAAAACAGCAGGAACTTACGATAAACGGCCATGCTTTTGAAGCCCGTCTCTACGCTGAAGATCCGGATAACGGCTTTTTACCGGAAACCGGCATCCTCAAAGATCATACTCCGCCGCAATCCTCCCGTTATGTCAGGGTGGATACCGGTGTCCGGTGCGGTGATGAAGTCTCCGTGTTTTACGACCCGATGATCGCAAAATTGATTGTGTGGGATGAAAACCGGGAACAGGCACTCAGACGCCTGGCGACAGCCTTACGGCAATATCATATTGCCGGAGTAACCACCAATGTGGATTATCTGCACAGGCTGGCCACTCACCCGGAGTTTATCGCAGCCAATTTGACAACCACTTTCATCGACAAACACACTGCGTCGTTGCGGCAAAGCAAAAAAGTAAGTGACGAACAATTGGCAATGATGGCACTGATCTGCATATTGCCACGGGAAGAGACCACCGTTACATCTCCATGGGAAACACCCTCATCATGGCGGATGAACGGAATCTATCAGAAAACACTGCAACTGGCTATTGCCGGAACAGACAACTTCGCGGTGGACATCCGCTGGCCTGAACAGGAAAGCGACGACTGGCTGATTACCATTGATGGCAACGCACTGCGTGCAAACGGTAAATGGCTGAAAGACACGTTACAGTTAAACATTAACGATCATTTACAAACCATACGCGTTTCTGAGGACGGAGAAACCCGCACGATTTTCACGCAACAAGGCTGCCTGACTTTTAACGAAATCAAACCGGATAAGGGCTCTGATGAAGGAAGCGGTACAGAAAACACCTTCACTGCACCGATGAACGGCACGATTGTCGCCTGCCCTGTTGAAGCCGGCACCAAAGTAAAAAAAGATACCGTTCTGGTCATCATGGAAGCAATGAAAATGGAGCACAGCATCAAAGCGCCCTGCGATGGCACACTGGAAACGCTTTTCTGCTCTCCGGGCACCATGATTAACGGCGGCAGTGTCTTGCTGGAGTTTACCCCTGATGCAGAATGAACTCCCCCGCAAGGTAACACTGGTTGAGGTGGGGATAAGAGACGGGCTGCAGAATGAGTCTGCACCGGTGACCACTGAACAGAAAATAGCATTGCTGGGAATGCTCACTGAAGCCGGACTGAGACGCCTTGAAGCTGGCAGTTTTGTTTCCCCGCGTTGGGTTCCGCAAATGGCAGACACCGCCGCGGTGTTTGCCGGACTTCCTGAAGTTAACGGCGTCACCTACAGTGCACTGACACCCAACGAAAAGGGGCTGGAAGCGGCACTGGCGGCAAATGTAAAAGAAGTAGCTGTTTTTGGTTCAGCATCAGAATCCTTCTCACAAAAAAACATCAACTGTAGCATTGATGAAAGTCTTGCCAGATTTGAACCGGTTGTCAGCAAAGCGAAGGCAAAGGGGTTGACAGTCCGGGGCTATGTATCCTGTGTACTGGGTTGTCCTTATGAAGGGTACATTGCCCCAGCTGCCACAGCGCGTCTGGCTTCGGCTCTCACTGCCATGGGATGTGATGAGATATCACTTGGCGATACCATCGGAACCGGTACACCGCTGGCAACAGCAGCAATGCTGGAAGCAGTTAAAGAGGTAGTACCGCTGCCACAACTGGCAGTGCATTTTCATGACACCTACGGACAGGCTCTGGCAAACATACTTGTGGCTCTGCAGCATGGTGTCAGTATCATTGACAGTGCCGTTGCGGGGCTGGGGGGATGTCCCTACGCCAAAGGCGCCAGCGGCAATGTTGCTACAGAAGACGTGCTGTATATGCTCAATGGCATGGGCATTGATACCGGCGTCGATATGACCGCATTGCTGAAAGCAAGTCGGGCTGTAAGCCTTATCATCAACAGGAAAGCCCAAAGCAAAGTGGCAGCAGCACTACATTCTGATGAGCCGGCGCTTTGACTCAGTCCGGCGCTTTTTCCTGCGGTAAAATCAGTGTCATCACCACACCGGCAATCAGAAAGCCGGCCATGATGTAAACGACACTGAAGGGCAATACCTCTCCCAGTGCAGCATAAGTGGCCCCGAATAGCAGCAATATAATACCAATAGCGGTATTCGAGAAGGCCACCAGTTCCGTGCGTTGCTGCCCCTCCTTCACATCCAGACTGTAGGTTTTCCGGCCTGTACGCACGCCGGTGTGGGCAACGGATAACACGAAAAATAAGCAGGCTGGCCACCACAGACTGTCAATACTGACCATGAGCAGGCCGGCACAGGCAAGGACAGCCAGTATTCCTGCCAGTTGAAGGTTGAGTCTGGCACTTTTATCTGCCACCCTGCCCCAAACCAGCGAGGACAGCATGGTTGCAGCGGCCTGAGCAGCCAGATAAAACGGTAACAGCGACTGACTGTCAGCGTCGCCTTCCAGCATAAAAAACGGTGCGACCAGCGCTGAATGTACAAAGAGGCCTCTGACTGCGATGAAGCGGTACACCACACTATCAAACTGAGAAAAAGAAAAACCGGAGCTGTCCTGTTGATTGTCTTCGACACTGACCCGGGTTTTCACCGGCAACAGAATGAACAACGCTGCGACAAACGCGGCAAGAGCCAGTGCAATAATCATCAGAACAACGGTTTGTCCCAGTGCTGATTTGAAATAAATTAGCGGTACAGCAAGACAAAGTGTCAGTACACCTGACACAGTGGAAGCTATCCCCAGTAAATCGCCCCGCTCTCCTTTATCAGCGACGTCCGCCTGGATGTCTTTCATAGTCAGTGAGCAGGCAGCCCGTCCCAGGCTCAATAAAATCAGGCTGCCCAGTACCACCGAACCGGCCACGACGCCTTCGAGATACAGCGCACTGAGTAGCATTGCGGTCACTGAAAGCGCCTGCACAATCATGCCGGAACGCCACACCTGATGCCTTGCAGGATAACGCCGCAGTAAAACACCGATGAATGCCTGTGGAAGTAAAGCACCGGATTCTCTCACAGGCACCAGCCAGCTAATCATCCATACAGGCGCAGACAATGACAAAAGTAATGCAGGCAGCGTTGTTTTAGCGGATATCAGCAAATCCGCCAGTTTGTTAGCAGCCAGTGAGGCGATGACGAGGATTTTATTTTTCGGGTACAACGCAGCAAGACTCCGTGGCGGTCGTAACATTCACTATATCGCATGTAATGACCGCCATGAACGCCATTCTTCCGGTTGTCGGATCAGTTTATATACTCAGGTTTAGAGACTAACTCTGATTTTCCACAACGGTTTTCAGGTTTTCGAGCCCCAGTTCAAAGTCAGGTCCGATCATGCCATCCATCATCAATCCCATATACCTGTTTACCGGGTTCATGCCCATATCCCCGCTGTCGCTCCAGGTGACCAGCGTGCCTCCTTCAACAGACTCCAGTGTAAATTCACCGGTCGACCCCATTTCGTAATCAGGAAAATAGAGCCGGTAGGTCATCACGCGGTTATGTTGCAAACCGGTAATCTCCATCTCACCGTCGCCCTGAGTTTCACTGAGCCAGGCCGTTTGCATGCCAATGGCACGATCAGGGCCGCTGAACGAAACCTGCATGGCAGGGTCACGCATAAACCACACTGCCCACTGGGGCCATGCTTTTAAATTAACCACATTGGGATAAATGTCTTCAGCCGCGGCATTGATCATGATTTTGCGTTCGACATGATAATCTGAAGGTAACAGAAACCCGATGCCTGTCAGCACGAAAATGAGCACTATTATTGTCACCAGCGTTTTTTTCAGCCACGCCATTTTCAATCTCCGTGTTGATATTCACTCAAAATATATAACACTTAATTAACATTTGCAGCAGGAAATGTGTCAAACGTCCCGGAAAATTGCTGAACGACATATTTTCTGACGGCATCTGCGTCAACCCGGTCAATCCAGTTTACTTTGTGCCCTTCACTTTTCTCACATCTGAAAATGCGTCCTGCATCAGGGGTCGAAACAGATGCGTTAACATACCCTGACGTTTTTGAAAATGCCGTTTCCGGTAATCCTGCGATGGACGTCGCCAGTATGTCCCACAGGAAATAGGTGAATTCGTAAGACGGGATAGCGGTGACCGTTGCGGCCCAGAACTGCCCTGCCAGATCCGCCACCGGGGTGCGTGATTGCGCAAGCTGGATCAGGAACGCCCGGTCAACCGGGAGCGCATTTGTGGCGTCAAGGGGAACCAGACACACATTAACGCCACTTTGAATTAACGTACGGGTTGCACAGGGATCCCAGTAGGCATTCCATTCTGCGGTACCGTTATGGTCGTGCATTGCCACATTCCCCTTCACATCAATGGCCCCCCCATCCAAATCACTTCTTTGATTGCGGGTTTTAAAGCTGGCTGACGGGACAAAACTGCAGATAAATTTGTACACGGCCCTGTCATCAGCACCGTTACCGGTGATTCTGCCTGCTTTAATGTTTCCTCAATCCAGATATCAGCCGCGACAAATTGCACATTATCAGTGATTTCCTGTGTCCGGAGCATTTCAGGCATGCTGTGACAAACCCTTGGCTGAGCCCGCCATTCAGGGGGAAACGGATTGGGCCCCGGGATATTGCCGGTGGCTACAGGCACATGCCCGTTACCGGTAAGCGTTAAAATTTTTAAAGTACTTAACAGTGCATCATCCGGATAACAGTCTGCCGGGGTAATCGTCACGCCCAACAGATCCACATGGTCCATTGACAGTAAAAGCATCAGAGATAATAAATCGTCGATACCGCCGTCGTGATCGAAAATCACCGGGGTTCTGGTTAATTTAGCCGGCATAAAAATCCTTATCTGGCGTTAAATTTTATCTTGTGTAATATGGAGTTAATCATTTGTGACAGTGTTGTCCAAATGTTACTTTTTGCTTTTGTCTTTCAGGCACAGCCGTAACGTGCTGATAAAATGGAGAACCAACATGGCTGATAACAGTTCACGCTATATCAGTAATTTGACCCGGGACACTTACGCGCTGATTCTTGCCGGCGGCAAGGGGTCGAGACTGCATGAACTGACTACCTGGCGGGCAAAACCTGCCCTTTATTTCGGCGGCAAATTTCGCATTATCGATTTTCCGTTATCTAATTGTGTTAATTCCGGTATCCGCCGGATTGGTGTGGTAACGCAGTACAAATCACACTCACTCATCCGCCACCTGGTGCGGGGCTGGGGACACTTTAAAAAAGAACTTGGCGAATCCGTCGAGATTCTACCAGCATCCCAGCGGTTTTCCGATAGCTGGTATGAAGGGACTGCAGATGCGGTTTTCCAGAACATCGATATTATCCGCGATGAGTTACCCAAATATGTGATGATCCTTTCCGGAGACCATATTTACCGTATGGACTACGGCCCGATGATTGCCCGCCACGTTGAAAGCGGCGCAAAAATGACGGTGTCCTGTATGTCGGTACCGGTTCAGGAAGCTGCCGGGGCATTTGGCGTTATGTCGGTTGACGAAAATATGCGTATTCTGGGCTTTGAAGAAAAACCTGAACACCCTACTCCTCTGCCCGGTGACAGCACTCGCTGTCTGGCATCTATGGGTAATTATATTTTCGATACAGAGTTTTTGTTCGAGCAATTGCGCCGCGATGCTGAAAAGCAAGGCTCTCAACGTGATTTCGGTAAAGACATTATCCCTTCTATCATTAAAGACCATACGGTAATTGCCTACCCGTTTGAAACATCCGGTGATGAACAGGCTTACTGGCGCGATGTGGGTACTATTGATTCTTTCTGGGAAGCCAACATGGAAATGGTTGCGCCGGTGCCGCAACTGAATCTGTACGATCGTTTATGGCCAATCTGGACGTACCAGGAGCAATTGCCCCCTGCGAAATTCGTCTGGGATGAAGACGGCAGACGGGGTGAAGCCATTAATTCCGTCGTGTCAGGCGGTTGTATTATTTCAGGTTCAACGCTGCGCAGAAGTCTGTGCTTCTCAAATGTCAGGTTGCACTCTTACAGCACCATTGAAGAAGCGGTGATCCTGCCTGATGTTGAAGTTATGCGTAACTGCCGGCTGAAGAAAGTCGTCATTGACCGGGGTTGTGTGGTGCCCGAAGGCACTGTTATCGGCTACGACCATGAGGCAGACCGCGCCCGGGGTTTCCGTGTGTCTGATAAAGGTGTTGTACTGGTAACCCGCGAAATGCTGGGCATGCCTGTTGGTGGTTTAGGGGGTTAGCCCGCCTGCCAGCGCTGAATCGTGGTTGTAATGATTTCAGCGACTTTTTCCGGTTGTTCGAGGGGGAACATATGACCGCCATCGAACATCCGGAATTCCAGAGCATTGTCTTTAACGAATCTGGCTCTGTCTGACGGTTTTGCCACATCCGATCCGGAACCGGCAACCATCAGCCCCGGGCACTGCAATTTGCCTGAAAATTGGTGCAGATTATGGGGGAAATGACGGAAGATCTCAGCTTCTACTTGTCTGTCAAAAGTCAGTCTGCGGTTTTCTCCGTCCTTCACCGTGCCGGCGGCGACATAATCGCGGATACAACGTTTATCCATATTTCTGAACAGTGCTTTACCGGCAAAGTATCCTTCCAGATCATCATCCTCATGCCAGTGCGTCCGGCGAATTTTCGCAAGCCGTGACGGCGTTATTCTGTCCATCAGATTCAGTTTTTTCGCCCCGCGCACCAACCATTGTTTAGCCCCGTACACCATCGGGGGATCCAGCATAATCACCCCCTTTACTCTTTGCGGATAACGGCAAGCGGTCATATAAGACAACATGGCTCCGAATGAATGTCCGGCGAGCCAGACAGGCTGGTATTGCTCCTGCGAATCCAGATACCAGACAAGTTCATCAACCTGTTTTTGCCAGTTACCGGCTACAGGAAATTCTGGCTTGTGGCCAAACTGAGGATTCGCCAGCACGTTCCAGTCTGCCGGTAACGCTGAAAACAGGGTATTGTATGTGGCTGCCGGGAACCCGTTGGCATGGGCAAAATGAATTGTTGTCATAAGTCGTCCGGACTCTTCCTGAAACCGTAAAATTGGCGAAGTGTAAAAACTCTGCTAGGATACAACAAAACTCATCCGACCAGAAGAATTATGCACGTAGATGAATTGCTTGCTGTACCGGAAATGTCTGCTACAGCCGAAAATCAATGGCAGAGTGACCCGTTAATCATACCAAAGGACTGGGCCCAGGGCCGCACTGCATTTGGCGGGATCTCCGCCGGCATGGCCTATCAGGCCATTTCAACACAGGTTCATGATGACCGTGTTTTACGCTCTTACACCACTAACTTTGTCGGCCCTTTATTACTGAACGAGCCCTTTACTATTCTGGTCACCTGCCTGCGAACCGGAAAAAACGTATCCCAGTACACGGGTCAGATTATACAAAACGGTCAGACATGTGTGTTTGTGCAGGCATGCTTCGGCATGGCACGGACCTCAAAGATTCGGGTAGACAATGTTGAAACCCACGAAATGCCCTGGCCACAAAAGGCAAAATTTATCCCGCAAATACCTAAGGTCACGCCTAAATTTTTCCAGCATTTTGATTTGGCTATCGACGATGGCGGCATGCCTTTCACAGGAAAATCAGGCAGCCATTACCATGGTTTCATGCGTTTTAAGAAAGCGCCCCAAAGCATTAGTGATGCACATTTGATCACTATGATCGATGCCTGGCCTCCTACTTTGCTGCAGATGCTGCGATGGCCTGCACCGGCAAGTACTGTGAGCTGGAATCTTGAATTTATTCACCCTCATCACGAGGTCAGTGGTACAGACTGGTTCGCTTATAAGGTACATACCCGTCAGGCTGCAGACGGATACGGTCACACAGAAGCGACCATCTGGAACAGTCATAATGATGTTGTTGCCCTTAGCAGGCAAACGGTAGCGGTATTTGATTAGCAAACGGCGGCCGCCGGAGGAAACCGGCGGTCAGTAAAGGATAAATGAGTTTGGATTAAACAGTGACATTACACTGATACACTGCAGGTTAGTGATATCCAGCGCATCTTCCAGGTCTTCCCGCTTCAACGCCAGTCTGTCGTGCAACTCCGGAGAGAGATTGTGATAGCTCGGATACACTTCAGGATTTACGTTATCCAGGGCCAGCACGTAACTAAGTTGCAGAATAAGGGTATCGGAATCGTCCACTCCGCTGTCGACGTCGTGGATCAGCGATACCGGACGATAAATAGATTCAGGGATCCCCCAGCACTGCACCAGTGCAGATGACAATTCAGCATAGGTAAAGCCGAGAATGGCTTTTTGCAATTCAGCGGGACTGACTCTGGCATTAAACGCCAGGCATCGTTTCGCTTCCTGAGGCATCTCTGATGCAATCACCAGCTCTCCGATGTTATGCAGTAAACCGCACACAAACAGTTTCTCAGGTTCGCGGATGCGTTTGTTTTCAGCAAAATATTTTGCCAGCAAACCGCAACTGACGCTCTGCTCCCAGAATTTGTCCAGATCGATAACTTTGGCGTTGATATCACTGAATGCGTGGGTAATACCGTAAGCGAGCGCAAGGTCGTAGGCTGAACGTGTCCCGATGACTTGCAGTGCACGGCTGATGGTTTCAATTTTATTGGGGAAGCGGTACAACGCACTGTTAGCGACTTTCAGCATCTGACTGGTAAGCCCCGGGTCAAAAGCAATGATTTCAGCAATGTCTTCAATGCTGGCTGCGTTGTCATCCATACACTCTTTTAACCGGGTCACTGCATCTGGCAGTACAAACACCCCACTCGCTTTTTCTGCAATATCTTGTGCATTCATCACAACAATACTCCGGCAATATCCTGTAGACCTTGTTCAGCAGGCGTTCCTTTTTTCAGCTCGCTGTTTACATGTATAGGCCAGGAAATCGTAACATGCCACACTTTTTCAGTTTAAGGCCTTAAATAATACGGGCCCGGGAATTATTTGAAGTTTAACGTAAAGGTATAAAAGAGACGACGTATGACCAGATACATAAGTCTTAAAATGCATACCCTGCCCTGAGTCTGGTAACATACTGTCTTTTGTTAGCGGAACACCTTGTGAGCACTGCGTTTTCATCTTCCCGGCCTGTGGCTGTGATTATCGGTTTTGTGTGGCCAGAGCCTGACTCTTCAGCAGCGGGACAGAACATGATGGGTATTATCACCGGCTTCCTGAATGATGGCTGGCGGGTGGTATTTATGACTGCCGCCAACGCGTCTGAACATTGCGCCAATCTGGATTTAGACGGGTTGACGACAGAAAGTGTGGCACTGAATTGCAGCAGTTTCGATGAGCGTATTGCCGCTATTTCGCCGGATGTGGTGGTGTTCGACCGCTTTATGACTGAAGAGCAGTTCAGTGCAAGAGTGCGCGGCGCTTGCCCGGACGCCATGCGCATACTGAATACGGAGGACCTGCACAGCCTCAGACATCAGCGTCACGAACAGGTCAAAAGTGGCCACAAATCAGACAACTTTCCCGGCACATTCAGTGACATGACTATCAGGGAGGTCGCCGCCATTCTGCGAAGTGATTTGACGCTCATCATTTCTGACCGGGAAATGAACTGGCTGCAAAGCAATTTCCCGATACCCCGGGAGCAATTACTGCACCTGCCGCTGCTTACGACCGGGTGCCGGACACCTCTGCCAGACTTCCATGCCCGCTCAGATTTTGTTTTTATCGGCAACTTCCGGCATGCCCCGAACTGGGATGCGGTACTTCAGCTACAACAACTCTGGCCGGCTGTCAGAAAGCGTCTGCCGGGCATTAACCTGAATATATACGGCGCGTATCCTCCGAAGAAGGCAATGGCTTTGCATAATCCGGCCAGAGGATTTCACGTCAGGGGATGGGCTGAGAATGCAGATGAAACCATTGCATCTCACCGGATAATGCTGGCCCCCGTAAGATTTGGCGCCGGCGTAAAAGGAAAACTGGTGAAAGCCATGCAATGCGGTACGCCCTCTGTTACCACAACAACCGGTGCGGAAGGGATTGGTACACATGAAACCTGGCCCGGTATGGTTACACATACCAACGAAGACTTTGTTGAATCTGCTGTCACACTATATACTGATGAAAAGCGATGGTTGAAAGCGTCAGAAGATGGTAAACGTTTTGCGGCCAGTCATTTTGACTCAGTAAAACACCAGCGAATGCTCCTTGGTGAAGTTAATGCCCGCCGCGAGCGCCTTCACGCCGATCGCCGGCAATGGTTTTTACAGGCGATGGTATGGCACCAGTCACTGCGGGCTTCACAATTTATGTCACAATGGATAGAGGCAAAAAATAAACATCACGGGCAATAGTTGCTATGCTTAACTTGTCAGCCTCTCAGGAAAGATGAATGAAAACACTGATCAGCACCTTACTACTTACCCTGTTGTCCTGCTCTGCCAGTGCACAGGAAGATGACAATGTATATTTTTGTCAGGGAGTGGCTGAAGCTGTCAGTTCCATCCAGTACGGGCGGGCGTACGGTTTAAAAGATGAAGCCAACGACGCAGTGAAATATATCGCCAGCTTGTCTGCTGAGGCTGAATACGACTTATTGCCTTATATTGACGCATTTATCCGTTCCTCTTCACCGTTACCCTCCGCATGGACGGAAATTCTGTTCACTCACGCCTGTGTATACAGTTATGTCGATGACACCGAACAGGTAAAACGCATTTCGCGGCAACTGCCCTTCCAGTGCGATGTTAACGAGCCGGATATTGATTGTTTTAACGGCGTGTTAGAACGCATCCTGGACAATCGTGTCATTTAGGATCAGCAAGCGCGGCTATAACATAACGCAAACCACTGGTGCGTGACTCACTGAGATAGCGGTCAAGACCTGCCTGCTGCAAGAATTTCTGCCATTCAGCAACGGTCAGCGGCCCGCTTAAAGCAGCTTTTTCAAGCATTACCGCCAACAGGCCTCTTATCACCTTCGAATCAGACCATGCCAGAAATGGCGAGGCGCCGTCTTCCGTATTTACGTCCAGCCACACATTACTCTGACAACCGGCAATTTTGTTGCCGGCAGAGCGTAAAGATTCAGGCAACGCCGGTAGATGCTTGCCTGCCAGCATAATATGTCGCATGACGTTATCCCAGCCACGGGCCTCACTGACCCCGGCGGCAAGCGGCGGCAGGGTCATTTTACTTTGTCTCTTCTTGCAGGCTGTCTGCCAGTTCAGAAGCTGTCATGATAATGCCGGCATCGTCACTGGTAAGAGGGAAAACACACACATGAGTATTGTTAGCAGCCATGCCGGGCAACCAGGTTTCCATGAACGTGTCCAGCGCCACTTTCTCCGCTGTTAATGTGGTGTGTGCTGCCACCTCCCATGTATTGATCAAATCTTTATGTGGCCATACGGGCAACACCACCGCACCGTCATTTTCGAACATCACGAAGCCTTCCTCTCCTTTTACCAGCCACACTGACTGTGCTTTGGTAGAGTACTGAAGAAACAACGCAGTACGTTCTTCCGGTGACAACGATGCGGCCTGGCTTTGTACAATTTCAGGTAAAGTTTCAGATACGGTATCCGGGAACATAATTTTCTCACATAAATAATTTCCGGCGGATTATACCTACAGAGAGGCCGGGAAACTAATATAAACTCCCGCCTTTCCGTGCTAATCTGCATAATTGTGATTAAAGATTGCGTTAACTGAGTAACGTATTGATGAGCTCATCCTATTGTATCCTTTCGCCGGCACATGCGGCCTCAATGCCTCTCGATGAAGAACAATTCCGGGAGTTAAAACGGGCAAGAAAACGTTTATCTTCAGCTTATGCTATCCGGCATAAATACAAACTGGTCAGAACTAATTACGGCCTGATCACAGAAGCACTCAAGGCCGTGGGAACTGCCTACCTCGACGATGCTCACCCTGAACGATTAATTGACGCAAAGACCCGGCTTAACGCCGCTGTGAATAATTATATTCTTAGTGGCCGGACGTTTACGGCACAAATCAAACGGCATGTGCAGGCCAGCATCCAGGACCGCTCCGAAATCAACCGGATCACCAGGCGCATGGAAATTGAATATCAGCGTTCTTTCGCCTACCGGTTTGTAGACAGTTTGTACGACTATGTATCTTATTACGGGATCAGCGTCCACGAAATTGAAATAAGCGGGCAACCTGTATATGACTCACCTGACGCTGTCCGCCGCTACGAAATCAAAGCGTATATCGACCGTGATTTTCTCGGTGGCCCCACGGATTTCAGAGCGTCGGTTTTGAAAGAAACGCCACGAAGCATAGAGCTGGTTTCGTTACTGGACGAATTCATAGGATGCCTGGACCGGATCAATGATTTGGCCAGGCAGATCACAGACGAGACCACAATTAACAGCCACGTACTGGTGAAAGAATTTATTAATGTTTTTGCCGGTTCAAACGGCGTACCGGTAAACAACTTGTTTGTTGTTCATTCTATGCATGGAGATGACAACAATATTTATGATAAATTTCCTATCTCCATGTACGTTGACCAGCAAAACTTAGAAGACGAATACCGGTAAGACAAAGTAAGATGGAAATAACAGCACCAGAGAGTCAGTTTTGTTCATTACTGCCCGATGACTTTCTGACATTACACCGTATCTCATTTAATGAAAGAGCTTTCATTTTGTACCGC
Source organism: Alteromonas sp. (assembly GCF_984505615.1). Classification (NCBI taxonomy): domain Bacteria; kingdom Pseudomonadati; phylum Pseudomonadota; class Gammaproteobacteria; order Alteromonadales; family Alteromonadaceae; genus Alteromonas; species Alteromonas sp. Next base: position 59,210 of record NZ_CFHOXV010000014.1, read on the forward strand.
GCTGCACTCCCTGCCGGCGCACCGTCGCAGAAAACCATTACGGTGCAGTTTCCCTGGCTGGACATCACTGAAAATGCGTTTTCCGATATTGATTTACAGTTTCAGACACTGATAAACACAGCACTGGTCTGCTTTAACGAACTGCAAAATTACTTAGATCAACATGAGCCTGTTGTTGATTTTTGTCTGTTTATGATGGAAACCAACCCGTCATTCTGCACGTTTTCAATATCTACCGGCCATGAGCAGGCATTGTTCAAAGCGTTACATGATATGCCCTGCCCCGATTGCTTCGGCTATCCCCGCATTCAAAATACGGCAATAACTCCGCAGCAATCATTGGCAGCTATCAATCCTTTAGAATAACCACTTTAGTAGGCAACACGTGCCTCTTCAGGCGCAAGCATTCTGAGGATTTCCGTCAGAGACTTTGGCCTGGCATATAAAAAGCCCTGGAATAAATCTGCCCCTACCTCTCTGGCAAATGCCGCCTGTGCGGGAGACTCGATGCCTTCAAAAATAACTGATTTACCCAAACGCTTATTTAAATCCACCAGCGACGCCGCCAGTAACCGCATTGGTTCATCTTCCAGTCTGGCCAGCCAGGTACCGTCGAATTTTATCACCGACGCCCGGTTATCCGTTAATTCGGATAAGGCCACAAGGCCATGTCCGAAATCATCCAGCGCCACTGTAAACCCATAATCTTCCAGCGCCCGGATAATACGCTTAGCGCCGGCATCGACGATAGCCCGCTCTGAAATTTCGATCACCACGGATGACGGCGATACATTGAAATCCGCAAAGTAGGTGACAAACTGATCCACCAACGCTGTTGAACTGAGCTGCAACAACGACACGTTAATGTGGATCCTGATGTGACTTAAGTCCTGTGCTTCAAGCATTCCGCTTGCAATGCATACTTCCCTCAACATTTTTAAACCTAAAGGATTTATCAAACCCGTCTCTTCGGCCACGGGAATGAACGTATCCGGCTGCATGTCTTTTACATCTTTCCCCCGCCAGCGGCAAAGGGCTTCAAGAGCGACAACATTGCCTTCACCGTCAACAATAGGCTGAAAACTGGCGTACAAATCCTGATTTTTAATAGCAGCCAGCAAACTCTCTTCCACCAGCAAACGGTATTCAATGGCAGTTTCGTGATCAGAGGAGTAAACCACAGTCTGGTTCTTACCCTGCTTTTTCGCCTCATACATAGCGATATCAGCGTGTTTCAGCAAATCTTCTGTGCTGTCCTGCATATCAAAATCAGCAACACCAATACTGGCAGTGACAGAAAGTGGCACACTGTGACAATGATAAGGTTTAGCCAGAGACACCAGCATTTTTTGTGTCAGCGTTAGTATGTCAGCGTTGTCCTGAACAAGGACAACAAACTCATCGCCACCATGGCGGATTAATGTATCTGTGTTTCTCAGTTCAGACTGCAGGCGTTGAGCGCAGGTTACCAGCAAGGCATCGCCAATATCATGACCGTAGCGGTCATTAATTTGTTTAAAACCATCCAAATCAATAAAAATCAGAGACTGGATACAGCGTGAAAATTTCACCTCATCCAACAACAGCTTCAGATAATTGCGGTTTCCTGTCCCTGTAAGCGGATCCCGGAACGCCAGTTCCTCAAGCTTACGCTCTGCACGGGACAAATCTGATATGTCAGAAACCGTAAGGATGTATTGTTGCCTGCCCGTTCCAACATCCAGGCATGACAGGGTAATAAAAGCGGGAAACATCGCTTCCGTGCCGTTTCGCAGTGATAATTTATGACGGTATACACGATCAGACTGTGCCAGTTCATCACAACGTGAAAAGAGATCATGGTTAAAACCATATCGGGTAATATCCTGCCCTCTCAGGGTAGACACATCACCGGTCAACAAGGTTGCCAGTGAGCGGTTTGCCTCTGTGACAATAAAGGTGTCATCAATAATAGCGACCCCTTCGGATAACTGATCGAAAATCACATCAGAAAGGCGGTGTTTCTTCTCTGTTTCATTTGTTAAGACCTCACCGCGACTGACAGGCGCCGCAGTTTCGCGCTGAATTTCAGGCAGCGCCGTGTTGAACACAATTTTCTGTTCCAGTTCAAACCGCTTTAACGCAGTTTCACAACTGACTTTCAGTGTTTTAGTATCGAAGGGTTTAACAATGTAGCCATATGGCGACGTTTCCAGTGCCTGGCTTAATGTAGTGTCGTCAGAAAACGACGTCGTATAAATCAATGGCGCAACAATTTTACTGGCAATGATCCGCGCGGCTTCAATACCACTTCCACCATCGGCCAGATGTATGTCCATCAGAATAAGTTCAGGTTTGAGTTCCTCGGCCATTTCAACGGCCTGTGACTCTGAGCGGGCAAGCCCGACGACTTCAGCGCCCATATGAGTAAGTTCGCGGGCCAGATAGGTTGCAGCAATAGTGGTATCTTCCACCACCAGTACCCGCTTATTTTCCAGTAAACTCATCACTACTCCTGTTATCACCGCCGGATACATCTGAAGACGACGGTTGACGCTAAGTTACACATTACTCTTAATCATGAATGAAGACTGCGTCAATCAGTCTTACAAGATTTGCGCCAGAGTAGTGATTAAATCCTGCCCGGTGACCGGCTTGGTTAACACCGGTACATGCTTTATTTCATCCGGGATGTCTACATCCTCACCATAACCACTGACGATAATGGCAGGAATACCTTTGACCGAAAGCTGTCTGATAAGATCAAAGCTGGTTTCATTACCCAGATGCACGTCAAAAACAGCCAGGCCGGGTTCGCGCCCTTCAACAGAACGGCGTGCTGCGGCGAGCGTACCTGCTACAGCGACATTCTGAACACCAAGTGCCTTCAGCTTTTTTTGCATATCAAGGGCAATCACCAGACTATCTTCGACTACCAGAGCATGTTCCGGCATGCTCAAAGACGTATCGGGTTGTGCAACCGCTGCTTCATTTTCATTGTCCGCTAAGGTGTCTTTAACGACAAGATAACGATGGGGGATCACCAGTGTCGCTCTTACGCCGCCCGGAGAAAACTCAATGTCCACTTCGCCTTCAAGCTCATGAGGAATGACATTCCGTATCATTGTCATACCAAAACTGTCTTTACCCGGCAACGAGACAGGAGGACCGCCAGTTTCTTCCCAACGGATGATCAACTCAGATTTTTTCGATACAGACCAGTGGACAGACACCGTGCCCTTTTCACCTGAGTTCGAAAGCGCGCCATATTTCGCCGCATTGGTAAACATTTCATGCATTACCAGCACCAGAGGCGTGGCAGCATAAGGCGCTATCAACACATCCTCACCATGGAGCTCGATGCTGTTAGATAAATTCACGTAGGCCTGAATCTCAGTTTCCAGTAATTTTCGGAAAGAAATATCAGTCCAGTCTGACGCAGTAAGTTGATCATGAGCGGATGCCAGAGCAACCAGACGGCCACTGAGAACCTGAATAAATTCATCCAGTGTTCTGCCGGCTTGCTCAGTTTGCATCACAATGGCATTAACCAGATTCAGAATATTCCGTACCCGGTGATTCAGTTCCGATATCAGAATTTCATGTTTTCGTGCAGCCTGCAGGCGGATACTGTCCCTTTCCTGAATGTGTCTTATCATTACTTCAAGAAGTGTCACCCGCAATGAATCTGCGTCATTAAGTTCCTGCTCAAGCCACTCGTGACAACTGTCACTGTGGGTTTGCTGCCAGACGTCGAAACTGCTTCTTGGCATGAGTCTGGCGCCATTCGGGCCGGCCACCACCGGTTTTTCCGGATTACCTGCCCAGCTTACGGTTTTGGTCTGTGCCTGTCGGTAAAACAGCAAATAATCTCTGGGACTTTTTGATACAGGGACCGCCAGCACACCGGCAATGCCGTGAACATCAGTCTGATAACCACTCATAAAATTCGCCAGAGTGTCAATGGCGGCAATTTCACTGGGTGCCAGTGCGTTCAACTGACGGCACAATCTCTTGAGGTTATCCGGTTCCAGACCATGCCCTTCGCTGCGTACTTCACCGTCTACAATGACGCAAATACCGTCACATTTTATCAGGTCGCGCATGACAGGAAACTGTTCAGCAATGCCCTGTGCCAGCGAACCGGAGGTCGGAATGGTCGACATTATCCGGTTGTGAACATGCCGCACTCTGTCCCGTTCGACACTTTGCTCTGTCATTAACCGTGACGACAACTCCAGGGAAAATACCTCAGCAAATAACTCCAGTTCCGTCCGTTGATAATACGACGGTACTTTAGGGCTGTAGTGATGGCAGGCAAACAAACCCCACAACTTACCGTTAATGACAATGGAAACAGACAGTGAGGCTTTCACCCCCATGTTCTTCAAGTACTCGATATGGATGGGAGAGACCGCACGCAGAGTGGAAAATGACATATCAATTTGACTGTCAGCCCCCTTCATAACAGGTAACACCGGCACCGTTGTGTCATCCACATCAGCAATCACCCTCAGCAGGTTTTTCACATACAAAGCACGGGCCTGCTTAGGGATGTCTGAAGCCGGGTAACGCAAGCCAAGAAAAGGCTCCAGCTTATATTGCTTACTTTCAGCCACCACTTCACCTGCCCCGTCCGGCAGGAACTTATACACCATGACCCGGTCATATCCGGTGATAAGCTGTATTTGCTGGGCAACCTGATCAATGAGTTCTTTGCTGTCGGCGGCACGGTAAAATTGTGTCAGCAGAGATCGCACAAACTGCTCATCGGCTTTGCGTTCACTGTGCACTTCTTCCAGCTCTATCAACGTATAAAGACCGTTATGATGAACAGAGATATCAACAGTCAGTCCGGTAGCCACAACTTTTTGTGCAAACAACCGTTCATTTCTGCCGGTAATCATGGAAGACTGTAAGGAAGAACGGATATGGTGTAACGTCGTTTTGTCAAACCAGTTTTTCAGCGGTTCTCCGGCAACTTCATCCGCAGGCACACCCAGATAATGTTCAGAATTGGCTGAGCAAAATGCAATCAACCAGTCGGCGCGCACAGCAATCAGACAACCAAAAGATTGTATGCTGCCCGGCAGATGAATGGGTTCTCTGTCGCAATTAGTCAGATCGACAGTGAAGTCTGATGAAGTGGCGTTATCCATGTCTTTGAACCGTGCTTATGACTTTTAGAATTTTTTACGGCTTAATGTCTTACAACGTTTTCAGAATATCAGATCAACTTATTGATGAATATAAATAAACTATTTTTAACACTCAGAGAATCGTCGTCAGAACCTCACAAGCAGCTAGAAGCCACCTACCCGTTTTGTTACCAGATGCGTAGTGAAGCGTTCAGTCCGCTGCATTATGGCAGAGCCTTGTCTGTATTAAGGGCTTTTCACATTTATGCAGCGCCTCTCGTGGCCCGCTTACCTGATGAAATACGTCACCTGATTATAGTCGATGATGTCATTGATGCACTTAACCGGGACCTGCAAATTTTAGGGGGGCAGAAAGAACAGCCTGAGTTTAAATCTGCATTATCATCTCAGTCACCCACCAGCCTGCTGGCATTCAGTTATGTCTGGATGGGATCGTCCATGGGCGGCAGTATTATCAGTCGCTGGCTGCAGTCACGCCATCCCGGTTTACCGCAGCAATACTACCGTGCCATGGCAGAAACCGGCGCAAACTGGGAAACGTTTAAAGCAGGCGCTACTGACTGGGCCGGTGCCAATAATATCAACGAAGATGATGCGGGAGACGCTGCCAGACAGGTTTTTGAAAGTATCATTAATACTGCCTCACACTACAGTGAACCTGCTTAACTCAAAAGCTGCAAAATCGCCTGCGCCTGTCTTCAGGCAGCACAGCGGTTTTGCTATGATTGCAATAAATTAATTAACAGTGAATTTCATGAAAGTAGTATCTTTTAACATTAACGGGATCCGTGCGCGGTTACATCAGCTGTCTGCACTGATTGAAAAACACCAGCCGGATGTCATCGGTTTGCAGGAAATCAAAGTGCATAACGAGCAGTTTCCTGTCGCTGATGTGGAAGCGATGGGTTACCACGTTTTCTTCCACGGACAGAAGAGTCACTACGGCGTGGCTATGCTCACAAAAGAGAAGCCGCTGGATGTGCAATACGGTTTTCCCACTGATGAAGAAGACGCTCAACGCCGCATGATCATGGTGACGTTAGCCGGTAAAAATGGTCAGCCGGTACGGGTACTGAATGGCTATTTTCCTCAGGGCGAGAATGAAAAGCATGAAACCAAGTACCCGGCGAAGCGTAAATTCTATGCCGATTTAATGGGGTATCTCAGTGGCCACTATAGTCAGGATGACAACGTCATCATTATGGGTGATCTGAACATTTCACCGGCAGACAATGATATTGGCATTGGCGAGGATAACCGTAAACGCTGGCTGAAAACCGGCAAATGTTCTTTTTTACCGGAAGAACGGGAGTGGATTAACACACTCTACGACTGGGGCGTGACCGACAGCTTCAGAGCAAAAAATCCGGAAGTAAGCGACCAGTTCAGCTGGTTCGATTACCGCTCAAAAGGATTTAACGACAACCGGGGTCTACGCATTGACCATATCCTGGCAACAAAGCCTGTTCATGAAGGGCTTCAGGAAACCGGCATTGATTACGAATTGCGCGGCATTGAAAAGCCGTCTGATCATGCTCCCATCTGGACGGTGTATGATATTTAACTAACGAGGTCATCATTGACAAGCCTGCAAACATTCGCACTTATTCTGTTCACCGGACTGATGATTGTGATAATCAGGAATCTGTCCTGGCAGGCTCTGTTAAAAGATAAGAGACAGCAGCATGTGTTATTCGGTTATACCGCGCTGCTGTTTTTTTTGTGGATTTTCCGTGCCGGTATTTATCAGGGGCTGGATGTTCATTTTTTATGGCTGAGTGCACTAACGCTGACACTCGGATTCAGAAAGGCGCTGATTGCCGGAGCCGTGGCCCTTACCGGTATAACATTAACCGGTACTGAACAATGGCATATGATTGGTGTAAACGGCTTGCTTGGTGTTGTCATGCCTGTGTGCGTCAGCTATGTCATCTTTATGACCGCATTTCACAAAATCCCCCGTAATCTGTTCGTCTACATCTTTGCCTGTGCATTTTTCCCGGGCGCTATAGTCATTGCTTTTAAAATGGGGTTGCTGGGGGGATATTACCTGGCTGACGGTTTATATGACTGGCAAACCGTAAGAGATAACTACCTTATTCTTATCCCCTTACTGCTCTTCCCGGAAGGACTGTTAAATGGTATGACTATGACATTGCTCATCGTCTATAAACCTGAACTGGTCTACACCTTCCATGACAAATTCTATATCGACGGAAAATAACCAACAGCCACTGCGTTTTGCCATTGTGATTTACCCTGATGCTGAAGTACTCGATTTCGCCGGGCCCTACGAAGTTTTCACTACAGCTATGCGGGTCCACCAGTTTAACTGGCAGGTACAACTGGTAGCAGAAACAGCCATGATTAAAGCCCGTGCGGATTTTATGGTACAGAGCCACGCTACATTTGCAGATTCAGAGAAACCGGACATCCTGGTGGTGGTTGGCGGTGATCATACCCGCGAAGTGAACAATCCTGTGTTGCTGGCATGGATCAAACAGGCATCTGCCAGTGCAAAGATAGTGGCGTCAGTGTGTACCGGTGCATTCTTACTTGCCGAAGCAGGAATTGTGGATACTCATAATATGACAACACATTGGGAGGACATTGCTGATTTGCGCAGGCTCTATCCGTCACTCACTGTGCATGAAAATTGCCGGGTAGTGAATCAGGGCACACTTTACAGCAGTGGCGGAATATCAGCCGGCATCGACATGGCGTTAACGCTGGTGGCTGACATTACGAAGAAAACTGATGCTGAAGCAACAGCCAGACAAATGGAATACCGGTGGGACGACAGCTGTCTGCGCGTATAGCGCAGACACGTTTAAAGCAGGAAAGGTCAGTCTTTCTTGTAAAGAATATCCATCACACCGGCCAGTTCGGTTTTGCCTTCCCGCACTTCTTCTTCACTCAAACCGGCGATTTCGTGAGGAAATACCAGCCACTCATCACTCTGGTTAACATAATAGTCGGGAACAATTTCTGTCTTGTTGTTCTGTGGCTTGTACCAGGGGCAGGCAATACGGATGTCTTTCGGCATATTCAGACGCATCAGTTTACGCACCTGGTTGATAAGCGCATCCACACTGCGGCCGGAATCAAATACATCATCAACAATCAGCAGTTTGTCGTCAGCATTAGCATTTTCGACCAGATAATGCAGACCGTGAACACGGATTTCTTTCGACTGTTTATTGATACCGTAGTAAGACGATGTTCTCACTGCGATATGGTCAGTGGGAGTATTTTTGAATTCAAAAAATTCCTGAACGGCGATACCAATAGGCGCACCACCACGCCAGATACCGATAATGAAGTCCGGCCGGAAGCCATCTTCATATACCATAGCCGCTAAACGGAACGAGTCTTCCAGAAGAGATTGGGAGGTAATAAAGTTTTTGTTCATAGCATTTATCCGGCCAGATTTGAAAGGCGGGAAGTATAGTGAAAATTAAGGTTATTTGCACGCAAAATTAACCACATGGTCAACATGGTACAAGCCAGTTTATTCGTTCTGCAGCGCCGTAGCAGGATGCACTTTCATTGCTCTCACAGCAGGGTAAACACTGGCCAGCAAACACAGTCCCAGTGAAAACAGTGTCACCATAATGACCTGATACCAGCGTAAATCCACAGGGATCCCCTGCCCGTCGGCAGACAATGCCAGCTGAATATCCAGCAGTGCCAGAAAATTATTCAGTTGCAGCACTACCACAACACCCAGTACCAGACCAAGTATAGCGCCCTTCACACCGTTAAACAGGCCGTTAAGTAAAAAGACTGTCCGTATCTGACCGGCTTCCATTCCCTGAGTTTGTAAGATGGCAATGTCACCCTGCTTTTCAGTGACTACCATCACCAGTGCAGAAACAATATTAAATGCAGCGACTGCAATGATGAGAAGCAGCATCATAAACATCATGTTTTTTTCCATTTTCACGGCATCGAACAAGGGGCCCTGACGTTCCCGCCAGTTATCGGATGAAAAGCCCTGCCCGTCTAATGTGTTTATGACCGCACTGTAATTAAAAGCGTCGTTGAGAAAAAGGCGGGTGTCTGCGGGCGCATCCTGAGGTTTCCGCAACAACCTTTTCAGATCGTCCAGATGCATAAAGATGACCTTGTCATCCATCTGAGAATTGACCCCGTAAAGTCCTGCTACTTTTACAATACGCTGAGCCGGCATGCGTCCCAGCGGGGTATATACACTGGCTCCTGCCACAAGAAGGCGCATTGTATCCCCCGGCCTGAGATCGAGTTGAACAGCCAGCGCCTGTCCGGCAATCACATTAAAACTGCCGCTTTCCAGACCGGTGAACTTACCGGCCACCATGTTTTCTGCCACCACAGAGCCCTGCATATCTTCCGGCACAACGCCCTGAATCTGCACACCTCTCAGCCCGCTTCTTGCCTGTAAAACTCCTTCTGTTTCGATAAACGGCATGACATGGTCTACACCGGCAATGCTTTCAAAGGGAGCCGCAGATGGTTCAGCATGTACAACTACATGAGGAAGAATGCCCAGAATGCGCTGCTTTAATTGTCCTTCAAACCCGTTCATCACGGATAACACAATGATCAGCGCCATCAAACCCAGTGCAATCCCGGCGACTGAAAAAAAGTTAATGAACGAAACAAAGCTATTTTGTTTATTCGCAGTAGAATAGCGCAGCGCCAGAAAGGCAGAGACTGGTTGAAACATGAAAACCCGGCGTCGGAAAAAGTAAATGGCGTAATACGGCAACCGTATTAGTAAAGTTGTTAGTCTACGTGTAAGCTTTACTACGTACAAGATTGATGTAGCAGGATTTAAATGAGCAACGAGACACTGGCAGATAAACAGGCACAATTCGACGAGTTCTTCATGATTACCAGTGAACTGCCGGTAAACGTAGTGCCGCTGGAAGCGGGTAAACCCGTTCCTGCCAGTGACGATCTTGAATCCGTCATGCCCTATGCATTCAGAATTGCCGGGGAAATGGCAGCCATCGAGGCACAGGCATTAAGACCGCTGCGTAACCTCGGAGACCACGCTGCAGCGCTAACCGATTACCTGAACCATCAGGCCAGAAAAATCGACCTGATGATGTCTTATATACTGCACCAGCAGGATGATGAGACCTGTCGCTATCAAACCGTTAAGTTTGGCGGCGGCGGTATAATTGTCAGTACCACATCGCCTTACGAAACCGGTACGCTGGCTGAACTGAAGCTGTTTCTCAATCAGGAAGCGGCGGCTGTTTATTGTTTCGGTGAAGTTATTGCTTGCCAGCAGCACGGAGATGATTACCATATATCCTTCATTTTCCGCAGCATCCGCGAACAGGATCAGGAATTGCTGGTGCGCGCCAGTTTGCATTTGCAAACCCAGCAGCTGCGCAAACGCGCTCAGGACAAACAGGAATAGTTCGCTCTCACGCAACTCCATGATAACCAGCCAATAGTTTTCAAGGTGACATGACAGCCACAATTTTTTCTTTACCATTGCCAAAGGCAAAAAAGGCCGGCAGCACAGGTGATCACCAGCAATGGGGTCAGTTAAAAGGCAGTAGCCGCGCTCTGGCCGTCAGCCAGGCATATAAGCAGCATAAAGGACCGGTGGTTGTTATCACCGCTGACACGCCGTCAGCCATGAAGCTCCAGCGGGAACTCGCATGGTTTTTAGACAACGACCGTAGTGTTACCACCTTGTTCCCTGATTGGGAAACTCTGCCTTATGACATGTTTTCGCCCCATCAGGATATTGTTTCCCAGCGGATGGAAACTTTGTACCGGATGGCGAACGAGCCCCGCGGTATCTTCATCGTTCCCGTAAACACGCTGATGCAACGGCTGGCACCGGTAGATTATTTGAATAAATATCTGCTGATGGTTCATAAAGGCGATACCCTCGACCGTGAACAGTTCCGGCGCAATCTCGAACAGGCCGGCTATCTGCATGTTAACCAGGTAATGAGCCACAGCGAATTTTCCATTCGCGGTTCCATTATCGACCTGTTTCCCATGGGCAGCGACAGACCATTCCGCATTGATTTATTCGATGATGAAATTGATTCTATCCGCTATTTTGAAACAGAAAATCAGCGCTCTGCGGATGCCGTAGATGAAATACGGTTGTTACCGGCGAGAGAATTTCCCACCGACAAAGCTGCACTGTCAGCCTTCAGAGCCCGTTACCTGGAAACCTTCGACAGCAACAGTTCGCAGGAATCGGTATTAAGTCAGGTATCCAAAGGCACCATGCCAGGCGGTATCGAATACTACCTGCCGCTGTTTTTTGACCATACTGCTACCCTGTTTGACTATCTCCACGATAATGCCGTCCTGATGCTGCATGGCGATGTCATGGACGCCAGCGAGTTTTACTGGGCAGATGTGGCAGAGCGTTACGAACAGCGCAGATACGACTTATCACGCCCCCTGCTCAGCCCTGAAGCACTGTTTCTGCCAGTTAACCAACTTTTCGAACAGGTTAAAAACTGGCCGCGGATTTCACTGCATACAGACGCTTTAGAAGAAAAAGCAGGAAAATCCAACCTCGGATGCGAAAGCCTTAAAGACATCGCATTTAATCCGCAGAAGAAACAGCCGGCTCAGGCGCTGACGGAAAAAATGAAAGCCGCGCGGAATGCCGGCAGCCGTGTGCTTTTCTGTGCTGAATCTCAGGGACGGCGGGAAAATCTGCTGACTCTGCTGAATAAAGCAGGGATCCGCCCTGAGGCCGTTCAGCAATTCAGTGCCTTCATCGACAGTGATGTTGCTACAGGTATTTGCGTTGGTCTGGTTGAAAACAGCTTCGAGTTGCAGCGTGAACAGGGCAATATTCTGTTTATTACTGAAACAGAACTGCTGGGCCATAAGGTCAGTCAGCGCCGCTTACGTGACAAACGGCAGGCAACGGATGAAAGTGCCATTATCCGCAACCTCGCCGAACTGTCGGTTGGACAACCTGTGGTACATTTTGACCACGGCGTGGGCAGGTATACGGGTTTGCAAACCCTGGATGCCGGCGGCGTGATGACCGAGTACGTTTGCATTGAATATGCAAAGCAGTCAAAACTCTACGTCCCCGTGTCTTCTCTACATCTGATTTCACGCTATACCGGCGGCGATGTGGATCATGCACCACTGAACTCACTGGGCTCAGATGCGTGGACAAAGGCGAAACAAAAAGCTGCCGAGAAGGTCCGCGATGTGGCTGCGGAGCTGTTGAATGTCTATGCCAAACGGGCAGCGAAACCGGGTTACGCCTACGACATCAACTGGGAAGATTACCAGAGTTTTGCCGACAGCTTTCCTTTTGAAGAAACACCGGATCAAATTCAGGCCATCAATGCGGTTATTCAGGATATGGGTTCACCGCAGGCCATGGACAGACTGGTTTGTGGTGATGTGGGCTTCGGTAAAACAGAAGTAGCCATGCGGGCAGCATTTTTGGCTGCCAATCACGGTAAACAGGTGGCCATACTTGTGCCAACCACCCTGCTGGCACAACAACATTTTGAGAACTTCAAAGACCGCTTTGCAAACTGGCCGTTTAATATTCAGGTAATGAGCCGTTTTGTCAGCGGTAAAGCGCAGAAATCCGTTGTCGACGGCATCAAAGAGGGCCAGGTAGACATCGTGGTGGGCACTCATAAACTGCTCAGCAGTGACATTGAATTTAATGATCTTGGCCTTGTGATCATTGACGAAGAACACCGCTTTGGCGTGCGTCAAAAGGAAAAATTCAAATCCCTGCGTGCAGACGTAGATATTCTGACCCTTACCGCTACCCCCATACCAAGAACGCTGAACATGGCATTGTCCGGTATGCGTGATTTATCCATCATCGCTACGCCGCCGGCACGCCGTTTATCGATAAAGACTTTTGTGCAGCAACGCAATACGTCCGTGATCCGTGAAGCGGTTATGCGTGAAATTCTTCGCGGTGGTCAGGTTTACTTCCTCCACAATGAAGTGGATACCATCGAAAAAACCGCGAAAGAAATTGCCGAAATTGTCCCTGAAGCGCGTATTGCCACCGGTCACGGACAAATGCGTGAGCGGGAACTGGAAACCGTGATGAGTGATTTCTATCATCAGCGCTATAACGTGCTGGTGTGTACCACAATCATTGAGACCGGTATCGACGTTCCTACCGCTAACACTATCATTATGGACAGAGCCGACCACCTCGGTCTGGCGCAGCTTCACCAGTTACGCGGACGTGTGGGCCGTTCTCACCACCAGGCATACGCATATCTGCTTACCCCGCATCCGAAGCGGATGACGAAAGATGCGGCCAAGCGTCTGGAAGCCATCGCCAGCCTGGAAGATCTGGGTGCAGGCTTCGCACTGGCTACCCATGACCTTGAAATTCGCGGTGCCGGTGAATTGCTCGGCGATGATCAATCGGGTCAGATTGCCTCTATCGGTTTTACGCTGTACATGGATATGCTGGACCAGGCTGTGACAGCATTGAAAGAAGGCCGCGAGCCCAGTCTGGAAGATGCCTCAGCCAATCAGACGGAAATTGAGCTGCGTATTCCTGCGCTGCTGCCCGATGACTATATTGCAGATGTGAATCAGCGTCTTTCACTCTATAAGCAACTGGCAAGTTGTCAGAGTAAAGATGCCATTGATGAATTCCAGGTTGAGTGTATAGACAGATTTGGCTTACTGCCGTTGCCGGCAAAACAACTTATCAAAGTCGCTGAACTCAAACTCATCGCAAAACGGTTGGGTATAACAAAAATCGACCTGACCAGCATTGGCGGCACCATTGAATTCAGAGAAAATACGCCAGTGGATCCGGGGTATATCATCCAACTGGTACAAACCCGTTCTGATACGTTCCGTTTTGAAGGCAGCCAGAAGTTGCGTCTGGTGAAGAAAACCGAAACAGCAGAAGAACGGTTATCCCTGATTGAAAATGTACTGAACGACTTTGCCATGGAGACAAAGTAAGCATGAAACGGGTAGTCGCTTTAGCAGCAGGACTTCTTTTAAATACCGCTTCACCAGTATTTGCTGCGGATGACTGGTGGTTTGATGTGGAAGTGATCATTTTCGATCGTAACCTCAGCATCAGTGAGCTCAATGAGCAATTTACTGAAACACCACTGGCTCAGTCTGTGGCTGAATTAAATCTGATTGATAACTATCTTCGTCCTGATATCAGTTACATTAAGCAAGGTCTCGCCACCTGTGGTGTGCCCTCCTCCCCTTTGTGGATGGATACGCCGTCACTGGAAGACATTCAGGCTGACTATGCACGCTGGAAAGCCTCGCAGTCACTGTTATCAGAGAATACCGGTACAGGCGCTGATAACACAGGGTTGTCAGACAGCCGTCCATCTGATTTTAGCTCAGCACCGGACTTATCTGATGAAACAGAACTGTCTCAGCAGAACCGCGAAGATGCGCTTGCAGAAGCGTTCAGCGAAGAAACCGGCAATGACGGGTTCTCATCCGGTGAAGTGGCCGTTGCTGACGAGGAACCGGTTACGCCGGCTTTTGACCCTGTTATAGATTCAGAAATCGCTGAGTACTGGATTGCTTTTTCCGGGATCAATACGGTTAAACCCGTCACTGTGCCCCGTTTCAGTTACTGTGAACCGCCGCGGGACTGGTTAAGCTGGCAGAATGGTAAATGGCAGACTTACAAACCGGATAATTCTCTTCCGGCGCCGGATGTTGTGCCGGAGTTTCTTGACGGCCGGAATACAGAATTCGCCCGGTTTGCGCACTTGCTGCCTTATGACAGTCTGGAACTGACTAAACTTTCACGGCAGATCCGGCAAACCCGGGGCTTGAACCGTATGCTTCATATTGCCTGGCGTCAGCCGGTGAAGTTCGGTGAACAAAAAGCTGCAGCCATGCGGATCATCGCCGGCGACAATTATGCGGACAGCTTCACAATGAATGGTGAAGCCATTAAACCGGCATTACCGCAACCCGCCGAACCGGCAGAGGCACAGGAAGATTTAACGCTGACACAGGATGATTTCTTTACGCAGTTATCTTCACGTCTGAACCGCGCCGGTAAGGTGAGTTTTGACGACATGATGGCAGCGGGACCTGAACAAATCATGCAGGCGGATACAGCACAAAATACGACCGTCGCACAGGCTAACGAAGGCCTTACGCCTGCCATCTGGCAATTAGATGGTTTTTTGAAAGTGTATCTGAAATATATTAACCGGGTACCTTATCTGCACATCGACAGTGAGATGCAGTACCGTCAGCCGGTAACGACGGGAGAGAGCGAAAACGGGCAGCCTGAATTTGAATTGCAGGCGGTGCCTTTTCATCAGGTACGCCGGGTGATCAGTAAACAAATCCACTACTTTGACCACCCCATGTTTGGCATGATTGTGCAAATCAGAAGACATCAGCAATAGCTGATGTCTTTCAACGGCAGCTAAAGGCGTGTGACAATGACCACGCCGGTGACCACAAATGCCACCAGTATATTCAGAATGGTGCCCTCTCTGACCATTGTCTGCATATTAATATGACCACTACCATACACAATCGTATTTGTCGGCGTGGCAACCGGCATCATAAACGCGCAACTGGCGCTGATAGCAGCAGGCATCATTAACACCACAGGGTCGAGGTCGAGGGCAATAGCGGCACTGGCCAGAATTGGCATCAACAACGTAGCTGTGGCTGTATTGGACGTCACTTCAGTCACAAAGCTCACTGCAAGACACAGCACCAGGATCAGCAGCATGACCGGTAATACCGATAAACTGGTCAATGCTTCCCCCAGCACCACACTTAAGCCTGATACAGTAAAAGCTTTAGCCAGGCAAATACCGCCGGCGTAAACCATCAGCAGACCCCAGGGGATCTGAGCGGCAGTATCCCAGTCAAGGATTTGTCCCGGCTTTTCCTTGTTGCCGTCCGGTATAAGGCACATCATTACCACACCGGCCATGGCGATAGTACTGTCACTCACATTCGTCATGCCCAGCCACTGTGTCCAGAACGGCCGGAAAACCCATGCCAGCGCAATAATTAAAAATGAAATCAGCACCCGGCGTTCAGCCGGTTTCCAGTCACCGGTGTCCGGTAACACCACCGTGGGGATCTGACCAAGATGACGTGTAAGCCACAGCGCCATCACCGGAATAGCCAGTATAACTACCGGAATACCGGTTTTCATCCAGTCCAGAAAGCTCAGCTCAGTGCCGGTAGTTTGCTGATACACACTCATAAAAATGATATTTGGCGGCGTACCAATTGGTGTACCTACCCCACCGATACTGGCGGCGTAGGCAATCCCCAGTAAAATGGCAGATGCCAGACGGGGAGAATCCACAGAGCTGATTATTGCCAGTGCAATGGGCAGCAGCATCAGCGTAGTGGCCGTATTCGATATCCACATACTGAGAACCGCAGAGGTAAGCATAAAACCGAGCACCAGCCGCTTAGCATTTGAGGCCCCGGTAAGCTTCAGCATATAAACTGCCAGCCTGCGGTGTACGCCGGATTTTTCCAGCGACTTGGACAACATAAAGCCGCCCATCAACAACAAGATAACGTGGCTTCCCAGCGCCGATGACGCTTCCTGATAGGTCATCACTCCCGCCATGGGAAAGGCAAAAAACGGAATAAGAGACGTGACGGGAATAGGTAATGCTTCGGTCATCCAGAGCATAGCGATAAGAATAGTAAGACCGGCCGTTAAACTCATGATCTGGCCGAAGTCATTACTCATCATAATGACAAAAATACTCAGACTTGCCAGTACTGACAAGGCAATAAAGCGTGATTTAACTTGCATACATACATTTCCGGGCGCGTGATGCACCGACTACGTGGTGAAAGAAACTGATGGCAGGCGTTTTCGCAATTGAGTCTTAATCCGGTTTATTTTTATTATTTGATTAAGTTAGCGCGTTGATATTGATATCATAAAAACCGGCATTGATGCAAAAATCAAAACGCACAAAACCCTTTTTATCTTCCTTAGTTGAGGCCCTATGACGCCGGCGATTAATCTTCTGAAAAAGAAGAAAGTGACACATCAGGTATTAAAATACGAACACGATCCCGCTGCGCCTTCATACGGACTGGAAGCCTGCGAAAAACTGCACCTCGATCCTGTAACGGTTTTTAAAACACTGGTAGCAGAAACAGATAAGCAGCAATGGGTTGTCTGCATCATACCCGTGGAAGATAAGTTGAGCATGAAAGCTGTAGCGAAAGCTGCCGGCACGAAAAAAGCAGCCATGGCAGCCCCGGCAGACGTCGAGCGGACTACAGGCTATATTTTGGGTGGAGTGAGCCCGCTGGGACAAAAGAAAAGACTACCGGTGTTCATTCACCATTCAGCGCAGAACCTGGAGAAAATGCATGTCAGTGCCGGCCGCAGAGGGCTTGAAGTCGGTTTGAAACCGTCTGATTTAAGTGCACTGACCGCTGCAACATTTCACCCGCTGACCGTCAGCAGCGAAGATAACGGGTGAAACTAATCTGATTATTCGCCGGTACCCGGCCGGATAGCTTCCCGGTCCCCGTTGTTTGCTCCGGCATAGCGTGACTGCCACATTTCTCTGGCTGCCTCACGTTCTTTCTCACCGGGTGCCTGTCCTGACGACAACGTGACAGCAATCTGCTCAATGATCTGATCCCGCTTAGTGATTAATGCCTCCACTTGCGGGAACAAATCTTTCGCTTCCGGATACTTCACCTTCAGACTGTCGATGTCTTCAAGGGCATAGTAACGATCTTCAAACTCATCGTTAAACAAGCTGCGTTTGGCATTGAACTTTACGTATTCAACCGCCTGAGATGACGCAAGATACTGCATATCAGTTGAACTCAGACCGGCCTGTTCCGCCACTTCCTGCGCCCGGTTCATCCATTTTTCAAGTGCTTCACTGTCACCATCAGCAACTGCCTGCTTTATACCGGCTTCCAAATCAGAAGCATGAAGAATATCCATCACCGTAATTACCGGTACCGGAGCCTGTTCTGAAGAAGAATCGGACAGATAAATGAAATACCCCGCCACAGCAACAAGAATCAATGCTGCGAGGAATCCTGCTTTTTTCATTGCAACTCCTGCATAAATGCAATTTTAAAAACGAAAAAGGCAATACGCAGCGCGCATTGCCCTAATAAAGAATATCAATACCTGACAGACGAGGCACCGCTTACAGATGCCGTAACGACGTTACTCTGTCGGTGGCTTTGAGTTTTCAACCCGGCTTTTGAGCTTCTGGCCGGGACGGAATGTAACCACCCGTCTGGCTTTGATCGGAATATCTTCACCGGTTTTCGGGTTTCTTCCGGGACGCTCATTCTTATCACGCAGGTCAAAATTACCAAAACCTGACAGTTTCACTTGTTCACCAGATTCTAACGCTTCCTTGATTTCCTCAAAGAAGGCTTCCACCAAATCCTTAGCGTCTTTTTTATTAATACCCAGTTTTTCGAATAAGTGTTCAGCCATTTCGGCTTTGGTCAATGCCATAATCTACTCTCTTAACGCTGCCCCAAACTCTGATTCCAGCCCTTTAACTACGGTGTCCACTGCTTGTTGTATTTCAGCTTCTTCCAAAGTTTTATCAGGATCCTGTAGTACAAGAGACAGTGCGAGGCTCTTATCGCCGGGCTCGACACCCTTCCCTTTATACACATCGAACAAGTTTAGGCCAACTAGTTGATTTACGCCAATTTTTTCTACGAAAGAAAGAATCGCTCCAACGGTAATTTCATCTTTGACCGTAATTGCAATATCACGACGGTTCGCCGGGAACCTGGAAATTGCTTTTGCCTGAGGCAAGTTACGCTCAGAAATTGCTTTAAGATCAAGCTCAAAGACGAAAACGCGACCATTTACACCTAACAGTTTAGTAAACTGTGGGTGAATTGCACCAACATAACCGATTGATTTGCCATTTAAAAGCACTTCTGCAGTCATACCCGGATGCAATGCGCTGTGTTCGCCTTTTACAAAGGTGACTGACTGCCCGCCGGCTTTGAGTGCCAGTAACGCTTCCACATCTCCTTTGGCATCAAAGAAATCTACCGCACTGTCGTCGCTCAACCAGCTTTCGTCATAACGGCGGCCGGCAATCACACCGGCAATCACCGGCTCCTGGCGCACACCCTGCGGCGCATCGCTGTCAGGAATAAAACGTAAACCAGTTTCGAACAATCTGACCCGCGCTTGCTGACGTTTCTGGTTGTAAGCGGTAGCGCCCAGTAATCCCGGCCACAGGCTTAAACGCATAACAGACATATCTGCCGAAATAGGATGTGGTAATACCATTCCTTCCTGAGACGGGAATAAGCCGCTTTGTACTTTAGGGTCAACAAACGAATACGTAATGGCTTCGACGTAACCCCGTGCAGTAAGTTCAGATTTAAAACGGGAAACCGGAATCGCTGACTCGCTGCTGTCCAGCAGCTTCAGGCTGCCTTTCGGTGCCTGGTCAAGAATATTGTTATAACCGTAAACACGGGCCACTTCTTCAATCAGATCTTCTTCAATGGCAATGTCAAAACGGTAGCTTGGCGCTTTCGCTTCCCAGCCTGATTCCGTTACCGTGACATCCAGGCCCAGACGGGTAAGAATATCGGTCACTTTATCGTCAGCAATATCAATACCCAGCACACGGCTTAAACGTGCACGGCGTAATACCACATCAGATGACACTGGCAGTGATGCCTCATTTACGGCTTCTACAACCGGACCCGGCTGACCGCCACAAATATCCAGAATAAGTGCCGTGGCTCTTTCCATCGCTTTACGTTGCAGCAACGGATCCACACCACGCTCATAGCGGTGAGATGCATCGGTATGCAAACCGTATTGTCGGGCACGACCGGCAATGGCATCACGGCTGAAGAACGCACTTTCCAGCAGAATATGCTTTGTTTCTTCGTTCACGCCCGAGTGCAGACCACCGAAAATTCCGGCCATGGCCAGTGCTTTGCTGTCATCTGCGATGACCAGGGTGTTGTCTTTCAGCTCGACGGTGCTCTCATCAAGCAGAGTCAGTTGCTCCCCGGCATGCGCAAGACGAACGTTGATATTGCCGTCGATGGCATCCAGGTTAAATGCATGTAACGGCTGACCCAGCTCAAGCAGAACGAAGTTAGTGACGTCTACGATAGGATCAATTGAACGGATTCCGCAACGACGCAGCTTTTCTTTCAGCCACAGTGGTGACGCTGCTTTTACGTCAACATTGCAGATAACCCGGCCCAGATAACGTGGACACGCTTCAGGTGCGCTTAGGGTAATCGCCAGTTTGTCGTCAATAGTCGCTTCCACGTCTTCGACAGCCGGCTCAGTGACATCGGCACTGTTCAGTACACCGACTTCACGGGCCAGGCCACGAATACCCAGACAGTCTGCACGGTTGGGTGTTAAATCGACTTCAATGATATTGTCATCGAGATTCAGGTAATCGCGAATGTCCATGCCAAGCTCTGCGTCTGCAGGAAGCTCAATGATGCCGCTATGATCCTCTCCCATGCCAAGCTCAGAAAAGCTGCAAAGCATACCGTGAGAAGGCTCGCCACGAAGTTTGGCTTTCTTAATTTTGAAATCACCGGGAAGTACTGCTCCGACTTTCGCTACTGCAACTTTCAATCCTTCGCGACAGTTAGGCGCACCGCATACGATGTCCAGTAATTCCTCTTCACCGACATTAATTTTTGTCACTCTGAGTTTGTCTGCATTCGGATGCTGACCACACTCAACTACTTTACCCACTACCACACCGGAAAATTCCGCTGCAACGGGTTCAACGCCATCCACTTCCAGGCCAGCCATGCTGAGCTGCTCAGATAAGGCACCGGTAGAAACCTGTGGGTTAACCCACTCTCTTAACCACTGTTCACTAAATTT
Organism: Alteromonas sp.; assembly: GCF_984505615.1. Lineage (NCBI taxonomy): Bacteria > Pseudomonadati > Pseudomonadota > Gammaproteobacteria > Alteromonadales > Alteromonadaceae > Alteromonas > Alteromonas sp. The sequence goes on from NZ_CFHOXV010000014.1 coordinate 80,213, forward strand.
CATGATTGCTTTGCCTTAATTGAACTGCTTCAGGAAACGAAGATCGTTTTCGAAAAATGCGCGCAGGTCGTTAACGCCATAGCGCAGCATGGTCAGACGTTCAACGCCCATACCAAAAGCAAAGCCGGTGAATTCTTCAGGATCAATGTGTACTGCTTTCAGTACGTTCGGGTGCACCATACCGCAGCCCAGTACTTCCAGCCATTTTCCGCCTTTACGACGCACGTCTACTTCGGCAGAAGGCTCTGTAAACGGGAAATAAGAAGGACGGAAACGCACTTCCAGTGACTCTTCGAAGAAATGTTCCAGGAAGTCATGAAGAATGCCTTTCAATTCAGCAAAGCTGACATTGCGGTCAACCATCAGACCCTCCACCTGATGAAACATCGGTGTGTGTGTCTGGTCGTAATCATTACGGTAAACACGACCCGGCGAAATAATACGCAGCGGTGGCTTTTCCGTTTCCATGGTACGAATTTGCACACCGGAAGTCTGGGTACGCAGCATCACATCAGGATTAAAATAAAAGGTATCGTGATCAGCCCGTGCCGGGTGATTGGCAGGGATATTCAGCGCATCGAAATTGTGAAAGCTGTCTTCCACTTCCGGTCCGGTTTTAACAGCAAAGCCTAACTGACCAAAAAAACCTTCGATTCGCTCAATCGTTCGGCTGACAGGGTGTATGTTACCCGGCACTTCCTGACGGCCTGGCGCTGACACGTCCACAGCTTCTTCAGACAGCTTTGCATTCAGTTCAGCGGCACGTAACGCTTCGCCCTTAACACTGATTGCCTGCTGAATTTGCTGTTTGGCCTGATTAATTTTTTGTCCGGCTGCAGGACGTTCTTCGTTAGACAGTTTGCCTAACCCTTTTAACAGGTCAGTCAGCTTGCCTTTCTTACCCATAAACTCGACGCGCACATTATCGAGCGTGGCTGCATCTTCGGCAGCGTCAATCTGGCTTTGTGCCTGACTGATGATCGCTTCAAGCTCCATGTTATCCTCAATTTGGCATGGTAGTGGTGGAAAAACAGCGTTGCTGCTTAACCAAAAATTCTAAACCCGTAGTTTACACGACAGACAAAGAATACGGCTACCCTAAGAGGCTGAATATTCCAACATTTACAGTATTAATTTGCGATTTAAGCGCTTATTGCCAGAGGTGGCGGAAGAATGGAAAAATTTTTGCGCTGAAACGAAAAACGGCGAGCATCCTGCTCGCCGTTTCCCGAAAGAACTTAAACTTAATTTGTTAAAAAATTAAGCTAATGCGCCTTTAGCCGCTTCGACTAATGCGCTGAATGCTACCTTGTCATGTACCGCGATGTCGGCAAGGATCTTACGATCGATTTCAACAGACGCTTTCTTCAGACCGTTGATGAAACGGCTGTATGAGATACCATTTTGACGAGCCGCAGCGTTGATACGTGCAATCCACAGTTGACGGAATTGACGCTTACGCTGACGACGGTCACGATATGCATATTGACCAGCTTTAGTTACGGCCTGTACCGCTACGCGATAAACACGTGAACGTGCACCGTAATAACCTTTTGCCTGCTTGAGGACTTTTTTGTGACGAGCACGTGCGA
>NZ_CFHOXV010000015.1:0-80933 GCF_984505615.1 Alteromonas sp.
GTTCAATATTGGACGCCAGATATAATTTGGCAGTGTAAAGTAACTGCTGGTGAAGATAGACCTCACTGGTGTCCACATCCGTCGTCAGATAATAATCTCTGGCGGGTTCATCCTGACCGGCCTGTACCGGAATCACGTTTACCGTCAAAGGTTTTGTTTGCTTTCCTTCTACAGTCAGCGCAGGGATCGTAAAGTTACCTTCACCACGGGGAAACAGAGTAGTCGTCCAGGTAACGGTTTCTTCTTTATCAAAGTTGATAATACGTGTTTGTGTGCTCACCGATGTGCGGCCAACCACAAAGTCTTTCAGTAAGGGGGAGCTGTCGAACGCTTCCCTGGCAGGATCACCCTGAGCGGTGACAGTTAATTGTATCGCTTCGTCCACCATCACCGGATTTTTATCAATAGTTGCTTCAACCCGGGTGACGTCAGCCAGTGCCGGAGGTGCCAGGCACAGAAAGAGAAAGATTGAAAAGAGAGATTGTTTCATTACCACTCGCTCCGGTTTGATGGCGGTCCCTGACGACGTCGTTGTTGTGCTTCAAGTTGCATTTTGCGTTTAAGCAGAAATGCAGGATCATCAGGGATCTTCTTCATCAAATTATCCAAACGTTGCATTTTTTCTTTTTCTTCGTCTGTCAGTTCGCCGGTCTGAGCCTGCGCTGACTGATTTTGTTGCTGTTGATCACCTTCATCTGCCTGTGCAGGAGACTGTGACTCGCTATCTTCGTTTTCTGCTTCCTGACCGTCAGCTTGTTCATTCTGTTGTTCCTGGCCGGGCGACTGAGACTCTTCATTGCGATTTTCGCTCTGCTGAACCTCTCCTTTACCGCCTTGCTGTTGCTGGTCACCGGAAGACTGTGACTGATCGTTCTGTTGCTGTTCGTCGCTGCCGTTATTCTCATCATTCTGACCCTGCTGGCCGTCCTGAGGCTGCTGGTTACCCCCGTTCTGATCCTGCTGGTCCTGGTTTTGTTGCTGGTTTTGCTGTTCCTGCTGTTGTTTTTCCTGTTCCTGTTTCATTTGCTCAAGCAGGGCTTTATTGGCTTTCGCATCAGCATGTTCCGGATCCCGCTTTAATACCTCATCGTAACGGGCAATGGCGTCATCCAGCTTCCCCAGTTGCGCCAGTGCATTGCCCTGGTTGTACACGGCATCTGTACTGTTTGAGCGGGAAAATGCATCCAGTGCCTGCTCATAATTACCGGACTCATAAGCTGCTGCACCTTGCCATTCCGCAGATTTGAAGGTATCTGCAGCGGTATTAAAGTTGCCTGCGTCGTATTCTTTTGCGCCCTGCTGGTCGGCATTCAGAAACGGCGTTTCATACCAGGAAGTTACCGGCGTTTCTGCTTCCGGTTCCCCGTCTGTGACCGGCCCGCCGGCCTGTGCAAAGGCCGGTTGTGGCGTGGCAACAAGCAAAGGAACCAGTAATAGGGTGAGTATTACTCCGCGACGGAAAGCGTAAGCGGCAAAGGGTAAAATCAACAACAACAGCCAGGGACCCAGCTCTGCCCACTGATCGCCATCCTGAGACGTTTGTTCTCCGGTTTCTTCTGCATTGTTGTGCAGTAAATTCCGGCCTGTAAGACGTTTAATATCACTGTCGCCTGCAGACAGCTTGCTGTATGCACCGCCTGATGCACCGGCGAGATTCTGCAGCTGCTGACCCCGTAGTTTTGGGATAACAATCTGACCGCGCTGATCTTTTAATAACTGCCCGTCAAGCTGACGGATTGGCGCACCTTCCTCCGTGCCCACACCTAAAATATTCACCGTATAAGGCAACTCACTGATAAGAGAGCGCAGATCCTGAGCCTGTGGCAGGGTAATACCGTCGGTCAGCCAGTAAATATTCCCTTGCTGATAGCCGGCGTTTTGCAGCAAGTCTGCCGCTTCCTGAATGCCCCGGTAAGGATCACTGCCGGCGACAGGCATAATCTCAGGGCTTAATCCGGGTAACAGGGCAACCAGGTTGCCGGCATCCGCAGTCAGCGGACTGATAGTGAATGCATCACCGGCGTAGGCGACCAGTCCCGTTTCGCCTTCATCAATGCTGTTTATCAGATCAATGGCTTTATATTTGGCACGGGTTAATCTGTCCGGCGAAACATCGGTTGCACGCATCGACAGCGACATATCAATGACAACAACATGGCCTTCCTGCACCTGAAAAACAGGCTGGGGCAAACGCTCCCAAACCGGTCCTGCAAGGGCAACCACACAGATAAACCAGCACAAAGCAAGAAGACTGAGCGGAGCCTGCTTTCCTGCAACGGCTTTGCCGGCAATAAGATGCTTATAAAGATGAGATGGGATAACACTTTGCCAGCCTGACTGACTGCGGCGATATTGCCTGATAAGCATTATCAGCAGACACAGGGGGAGCAGGGCGACAAACCATTCCGGGCGGAGAAAATGAAAATCGTGAACAGGAAAATTCATGCTTGTCCTCCTGCGCGTGTACGGCCGTTTACCCGGTACCAGATATTTTTAAAGCAATATAGCAGCGCCGGTAATACTGTTAACAGTAAGGCCAGCGATAAGGGATAAAAGAACAGGGCAGTGCGTGGACGGAGTTTTCTTGCTTCCCCTTCGACGGGTTCAAGTTTGTCCAGCGTCTCATAAATACTATTCAGTTCCTGTGCATTGCGGGCACGGAAATACTGACCACCGGTAGATTCCGCAAGATCGGTGAGCATATCTTCGTCCAGCTCCTGAGAAGGGTTGACCTGACGGCTGCCAAAAAAGCTGCGGATGAGCATTTTATCTGCCCCGACGCCGATTGTATAAACCGTCGCGCCGCTCTCAATTGCCAACTCTTTAGCTTGCTCCGGTGTAATATTTCCTGCCGTATTCTGACCGTCGGTCAGCAGAATCACCACTTTGTTAGAGTCTTCACGTTTTTTAAAACGTTTTACCGCAAGACCTATCGCATCGCCGATAGCCGTTTGCTCCCCGACCAGACCAATGACAGATTCATCCAGCAGGGTAGCAACGGTTTGACGGTCGTAGGTAAGCGGTGCCTGAAGGTAAGCGGTGTCTGCAAACAGAATTAAACCGAGACGGTCGCCGACACGGCGTTCAATAAAATCGTGGAGGACAGATTTTATCATGACCAGGCGGTTCACCTGACGGCCGTTAACTTCCATATCATCAATTTTCATACTGCCGGACAAGTCCACCGCGAGCATTAATTCCCGGCCTTCATTGGGGATACTCACCGGTTCGCCCAGCCATTGGGGGCGGGCAGCGGCGCAGACCAGTAAGGTCCAGCTTAAGACGGCAATGAGCGTCAGCCACCGGGAGCGCCCGGGTTTATTCACAGCGCTTTCGCTACCCGGAATTAATGCGGGCACTTTAAGTGCCGCGCCCTGTGAGCGCGGCTGAGCCGGAAGCAACATAAATAATAAAGGTAACGGAAGGGCGAACCATGCCCACCACCATGCAAATTCAAACATTGCGGGCTGACTCCTTTACAGAACTGCGTAAAGAAAAGGTATAAATACGCGCTTTTCGCACCCATAACAGGGCAGCGGATTTCATCGCTTCTGCCTGGTCCGGTGTGACGCCTTGCGGACGGTACATGTTACTGTTCGCCGGTGAAAATCCTGCGGTAAATGATGCGCGTTCTTTTTCGGGCAGGGCTGTCGTTAAGTAATTTAGCCATTCTTCTCCCGACCTGGATGAAGCCATTGCCTTTTCATCATAATGACGGCTGACCCGCTTCAGGATGGCATTGATATTTGCCGGGGCAGTGCTTACTTGCGTATCTGTGCTGGCAAGGAGGGTGAGGGCTTCCCGTTTCGCACCGGTAAACCTGCGTTGTTTCCGCCACATGATTCCGGCACTGATAAGAATAATAAGTACAACAGCAATCAGTGCCCACCAACCCCAGGCAAGCGGCCACGCGCTGACGTCAGCCGGTGTGTGAATAGCTTTTAACTGATCTAACGGATTTTGTCCGGCAGGAGGTGTCATCGTGGCTGCCTCCCCAGCATTTCAAGCTGCTGCTCCAGGGGTAAACCGGCGGAAACCTGGCTGAATTTGATCATTTTCGACTGGAAGAAGCTTTCAATACCCGTTCTTACTTCTCCCCGCCACTGACTGTATTTCTTACCCAGGGACTTATCGCCCAGCAGCCAGCTTTGTTCATCTGCGCCATTGGTCACGCTGACTTGCTGAGATACCGCTACGTCGGGCAGATGGGTATCCATGGGATCGCCCACGCGGATAGCATGTACGTCGCAATGTCTGGCAAGATGACTGAGGGGCTGTTCTGCGCCTTGCTGCAGGTTTTCAAAATCGGAAATTAAATAAACCAGGCTGCCCGGTCTGGCTAAACGGCGTAGCCTGAGGCAGGCATCTGAAAATGCCTGTGACGTCTGTGTGTCTTTTTGAGCTGCCCCCTGCTGCACGCGGATCAACTCATGACACAGAGATAACACAGCACGCTGACGGGAAAGTGGCTTGCATTCCCGGTGCATGGTGTCGTTAAAAATAAATGCACCGACTTTATCGCCCCGTGCGGCGGCAGACCAGCTCAGCAGGGCGGCGATATGGGCAGCCTGTACAGATTTCAGCAGCAACTGACTACCAAACTGCATGCCGGCGGTTAAATCGCATAAAATAAATACCGGCCGTTCCCGCTCTTCACGGTATATTTTCGTGTGGGTTTTGCCGGTGCGGGCGGTGACCCGCCAGTCAATAGCACGGATATCGTCGCCCGGCTGGTAATGTCTGGCTTCATCAAACTCCATGCCGCGGCCTTTGTGCCGGCTCAGGTATCCACCGGACATCAGTGCCCGGGGCGGTGTAGCCGGTTTCAGATTTAGCAGTTTGGTTAGTTGCTGGTAACGGATCAACTCACTCAGCGACAGATTTACCCCGTCGCTTTTCAGTGCCGCCAGCGTATCATGTACGGCGTTCATCAGCTTAAGGTACTGCCACCAGGTTTAAAATGTTGTCCAGTACCTGATCCACGGTAATGCCTTCCGCTTCGGCTTCGTAAGACAAAATAATCCGGTGACGTAACACATTATGCGCCACAGCCTGAATGTCGTCCGGCCCGACAAAATCACGTCCGGCAAGCCAGGCGTGGGCACGGGCACAGCGGTCAAGGGCAATGGTGGCCCGCGGGCTTACGCCAAATTCTATCCAGTTCGCCATTTTTGTATCAAACGCTTCAGGCGTACGGGTGGCCATAACGATCTGAACAAGGTATTGCTCCAGTTCCGGTGCCATATATAAAGACAAGGCAGCATTTCTGGCAGTGAATATATCCTGCTGGCTCAGAGAAGGTGGCGCTACGGTGGCTTTTTTCAGCTCTTCATCCCGGGTTAGGCGCAGAATCGACAGCTCAGTATCAGCGCCCGGGTAATCAATACTCACGTGCATCAGGAAGCGGTCAAGTTGAGCTTCCGGCAACGGGTAGGTTCCTTCCTGCTCGAGGGGGTTTTGTGTGGCCATGACAAGGAACAGAGGGGGTAACGCATAAGTTTTATTCCCTACTGTAATTTGACGTTCGGCCATGGCTTCTAACAGCGCAGACTGCACTTTGGCAGGCGCCCGGTTAATTTCGTCAGCCAGCACCAGGTTATGGAAAAGCGGGCCCTGCTGAAATACAAACTCACCGGTCTCAGGACGATAAATGTCTGTCCCGGTTAAATCTGCCGGTAACAGGTCAGGGGTAAACTGAACACGGTGGAAGTCGCCGTCAATACCATGAGCAAGTGCATTAATCGCCCGGGTTTTTGCCAGCCCCGGCGGGCCTTCAACCAGCATATGTCCATCGGCTAAAAGCGCAATCAACAGGCTTTTCGTCAGTTCACTCTGACCAATAATCTGGGAGTCTAAATAAGTATGAAGTTGTTGAAACTGCTCTGCAGACATAGTGATTTAATCCACTTTTATTTTTTGAAACCAGCGCACAATTACGTCGACCGGCTAACTGATCACTCAGTTGTACCTGTGTTCTGTGCAACCTTGCAAATGAACCGGTAGGGCAGACAACGCAATGCAATCTTTTACATAGCCGGATGAGTACTTATACATAATAAGGGCCGAATCCTGCGCTTCAAGCCACCGGCGTGAATTTATTGTATAGCCGTTAATGGGCTTTGTGATGTTCTTAAACTACATTAGTTTCAGGCTCTTGGATAAGCTGGCAATTTTTCAGGATGAACTGCCTGCAGGGGAAATTTGCTATTTTGTTCATTGTTTGTAAAAATCTAACTCTTTACAGGTCTGACCACTTAGGGTCATTTAATTCAGGTGCAACATGACAGCTAAACAATCAGTCACAACCCGTAACGGTGACAGAATCGCGATAGTCGCAGGATTACGTACGCCATTCGCGAAAATGGCAACGTATTTCCACGGTGTGCCCGCCGTTGATCTGGGCAAGATGGTGGTCAATGAACTGCTCATCCGTAATGGCGTATCACCGGAGCTGGTGGACCAGGTGGTGTACGGACAAGTTGTGCAAATGCCGGAAGCGCCCAACATTGCCCGCGAGATCGTTCTGGGTACTGGCATGAATGTGCACACCGACGCTTACAGTGTGTCCCGTGCCTGCGCCACCAGCTTTCAAAGCACGGTTAACATTGCAGAGAGCATGATGGCCGGTACCGTAGAAGTTGGTATTGCCGGTGGTGCCGATTCAACATCTGTATCGCCAATTGGTGTGTCGAAAAAACTTGCCCGTGCACTGGTGGATCTGCAAAAAGCAAAGACAGTCGGTCAGAAGTGGGCCATTGTTAAAAAGCTGGGATTGAAAGATTTAATGCCTGTCCCGCCAGCAGTTGCAGAATATTCTACAGGCTTGTCCATGGGGCAGACAGCAGAGCAGATGGCCAAGACTCACGGTATCTCACGACAGTCTCAGGATGAACTGGCACACCGTTCTCATTCTCTGGCGGCTGCAAGCTGGAATGAAGGTAAGCTGGATAACGAGGTAATGACGGCCTATGCAGAGCCGTTCAAAGGCGCGCTGGGTAAAGATAACAACGTTCGTTTTGACTCAAAGGTGGAAGGCTACGCCAAACTGCGCCCTGTATTTGATAAGAAATACGGTTCCGTTACAGCCGCTAACGCAACGCCGCTGACTGATGGTGCATCTGCAGTACTGATGATGACGGAAAGCAAAGCCAAAGCATTAGGCTACACCCCGTTAGGTTACATCCGCAGCTACGCCTTCGCAGCTATTGATGTGTGGGAAGATATGCTGATGGGACCATCTTATGCCACGCCAATGGCGCTGGACAGAGCCGGCATGTCGCTGAACGACCTTACATTGATTGAAATGCACGAGGCATTTGCAGCCCAGACACTGGCCAACGTGAAAATGTTTGCCAGCGACAAATTCGCTAAAGAAAAACTGGGTCGTGATAAAGCTACCGGCGAAATCGACATGGACAAATTTAACGTGATGGGCAGCTCTATCGCCTATGGTCACCCCTTTGCTGCTACCGGCACCCGGATGATCACCCAGATGTTGAATGAGTTACAGCGCCGTGGCGGCGGAAGCGGATTGCTGACAGCATGTGCTGCCGGTGGCTTAGGCGCAGCCATGATTGTGGAGACAGAATAATGAGCGAACAGGAAAATCAGGACGTGGTTATGAGTGATTCATCTGCCAAAGCATTTACCCTCACAAGACAGGACAATGGTGTTGCCATTCTGACGATGGATGTTCCGGGCGAGTCAATGAATACGCTGAAAGCGGCTTTCGGAGACGAAATTTCTGCGGTCCTTGATGAAATAGAGAGCGACAGCAGCATTAAAGGTGTTGTGCTGACAAGCGGAAAGCCTTCTTCCTTCGTTGCGGGGGCTGACATTACAATGCTTGCAGCCTGTGAAACTGAGGCTGATGCCAGAGCGCTGGCGGCCGGTGGTCAGGCTGTGTTTGATCGCATTGAGAATATGAAAGCTACTTTTGTTGCCGCTATTCATGGCCCTGCCCTGGGTGGTGGACTGGAACTGGCACTGGCTTGCCATTACCGTATTTGTACCGATTCACCTAAGACACAGCTGGGCTTACCAGAAGTTCAGTTAGGCTTGCTGCCCGGCAGTGGCGGAACCCAGCGGTTACCGCGCCTGATTGGTGTACAGCAGGCAATGAAAATGATGCTCACCGGCGCTCCGGCCCGTGCTAAGCAGGCGAAGAAATACGGTATTGTAGATGACATGGTGCCGCAAAGTGTATTGCTTGATGTGGCTGAACAATTTGCGCTTAAAGCAAAGCCACACCGTGATGCCCCGCAAAAAGGCCTGGTGAATAAAGCACTGGAACAAAATCGTTTCGGCCGTAATCTTTTGTTTAAGAAAGCCAGAGAGCAGACTTTTGCGAAAACAAAAGGTAACTATCCGGCACCGGCGATGATCATTGATGTCATTGAAACCGGTCTGAATGACGGTATGAAAGCCGGGCTTAATGCAGAAGCTGATGCCTTCGGTAAGCTGGTGATGACACCGGAGTCATTCCAGTTGCGTCAAATTTTCTTCGCCACCACTGAGATGAAGAAAGAACATGGTGTGGAAGGCGTGAAGCCTGCCAAAGTGCATAAAACCGGTGTACTCGGCGGTGGCCTGATGGGCGGCGGTATTGCTTATGTAACGGCAACCAAAGCCGGTGTCCCTGCACGGATAAAAGATGTTCGTGAGGAAGGTATCGCCAATGCGATGAAGTACAGCTACGACATTCTTAACAAGAAAGTGAAAAAGCGCTTCATGCTGAAAAGTGAAATGCAAAAACAGCTTTCCTTACTCACCGGAAGTCTTGACTACCGTGGTTTTCAGGACGCTGATATTGTGATTGAAGCGGTATTTGAAGATCTTGCTCTGAAGCAACAGATGGTGGCTGATGTTGAAGCCAACTGCAAAGCTGAAACGATTTTCGCTTCAAATACATCCTCCATTCCGATCACCGACATTGCTGCGAAGGCACAACGGCCGGAGAATGTTATTGGCCTGCATTACTTCTCTCCGGTAGACAAAATGCCGCTTGCGGAAGTTATCGCTCATGACAAAACGTCAGACGAGACTATTTCAACCACCGTAGAGTTTGCCCGCAAGCAGGGGAAAACCCCGGTTGTGGTGAAGGACGGGGCGGGGTTCTATGTGAACCGTATTCTTGCTCCTTATATGAACGAAGCGGCCTGTTTACTGCTGGCTGGTGAGCCGGTGGAGTATATCGATAAGTCGCTGGTGAAGTTTGGTTTCCCTGTGGGGCCGGTTAAGTTACTGGACGAAGTCGGCATTGACGTCGGGACCAAGATTATTCCGTTTCTGGTTGAACAGTTTGGCAGCCGTTTCGAAGCGCCTGCGGCATTTGACAAAGTGCTGGCTGATGACCGTAAAGGGAAAAAGAATGGCAAAGGCTTTTATTTGTACGAAGGTAAGAAACCCGGTAAGGAAGTGGATGAATCCATTTATGCCGTGCTTGGTGTGACCCCGTCGAAGAAACTCAGCGAAAGGGCCATCGCGGAACGCTGTGTTCTGATGATGCTGAATGAAGCTGCACGTTGTCTGGACGAAGGTGTGATACGCAGTGCCCGCGACGGCGATATCGGGGCAATCTTTGGTATCGGCTTTCCGCCATTCCTTGGAGGTCCGTTCCGCTACATGGACACATTAGGACTGGATACCGTAGTCAACAAGCTGACACAACTGGCGGGCAGTGTTGATCCGAAATTCACTCCGGCTGAATGTTTAAAGGAAATGGCAAAAGAAAACAAAACGTTTTACTGATGTTTTTATAATGTTAAAAAGTCGGGCTTTTCCCGACTTTTTTGTTTTAAGCGGTGTTTTAACTGGCTTTCGTGGTCAAAATAAGTACACTGCAACCGGTTTGGTTATTTTGTAGTCAATTTTTTGGCGTAGTTAATCAAGAGGTTATTTTTCCTATGATGGTTTTTCTGGCTTTAATGGTGTTTGGGGGTTGTGCTGCGGGATATTACGTTGCAGCAATGAAAGCCGGAATGAATGCGAAACGCTGGGCAGTAGGTGGTTTATTACTGGGGCCGGCACTTTTCCCGCTGTTTAATATGAAGCGGTACTTACTGTGGCGTGAAATTGCAGGGTATCGCGGACCAGTGTTTGCCGCTTAGCCTTAAAAGGCTCAGAATCGCCTTCCGTGGCGAATTTCAGGCATAAAAAAAGTCAGACTGTTCTGACTTTTTTTGTGTGCTGAACAAAATTTTAGTTCAGGTCACAAGCGTTCAGGTGTGTACAAGGTTTCATCTTCTGAAACTGCGTAGTGGCTTCCTGTTGTTTCTCAACAGGCTTGGCGCCTTCTTCTACAGTGACAGGTGCAGTTGTGGAAAGTGCTAGTGCTACAGCGGCTGCTTTTAACATTATAAATATCCTCTGATTTTTTATTTGAACAAACAACACCGTTCTCGCCGGTGCACCAGAGATATAGCTATATGCGTGCCAACCTAAACCTTTAGTAGTATGAAAGTTTTAAAACTCTTATTTTTCAGTAAGTTAAATATGTTGTTTTTAAATTGAATTTTGATGGTGCCAGAAAAAAAGATTTGCAATAAATTAAGATGTGTACTACGCCTTATTTTTGACGCAGGGGAGATCAGTAAGAATTCTGACCGATGAGGTTGTAAAGCTTTTGATTTTCCTGAAGTAATTTCTCAAATCGTTCAGCATTCAGTGGTTTTGAGTACAAATAACCCTGTAACATTTCACATTCGTAGCGACGTAAAATCGTCAGTTGTTTTTCCTGTTCCACACCTTCAGCGACCACTTTTAGCCCCAGATTATGGGCAATATTGATGATAGCGGCAGCCATATGCCGGTCTGTGCTGCTTTCTGCAATGTCGTCAATAAACGCTTTATCGATTTTCAGTGTATTCAGCGGGAAGCGCTTAAGATACGCTAATGAAGAATAGCCTGTTCCGAAGTCATCCAGTGCCAGGTGAATGCCCCGGTCCCGCAGACGCTTCATCATTTCCAGACCCTGGTCCGGATTCTCCATCAGCGTGCCTTCGGTAATTTCACACTCCAGATGAAGAGGGGATAACCCTACTTCCTTCAGGATCTGCTCAATCCGGTCGTCCAGGTTTGGCAACTCAAACTGCTTGGCAGAAATATTCACCGCTACACGGCCGGAGAACAAGCCGGCGTTAACCCAGCGTTTGGTATCTGCACAGGCCTTACGCAGTACCTGTTCACCAATTTCGACTATTTGTCCGGTTTGTTCTGCCAGCGGAATAAACTGCCCCGGACTGACAATCCCCTTTTGCGGGTGTTCAAAGCGCACCAGGGCTTCCATACTCACCAGCTTACCCGAGGCAATATCAACTTTAGGCTGGTAATAAACCGTGAACAGATCGTCTTTAATGCCCTGACGGATCAGGTTTTCTATCTGCAACTGACGCACAGCATTTTGGTTCATTTCACCACTGAAGAACTTATAGGTATTACCACCATTGTTTTTCGCAAAGTACATAGCAGTATCTGCGTTTTTCAGCATTTCCTGCGGTGTTTTACCGTCATCAGGATAAAAGGCGATGCCGATACTGGCACCAAGTACAAATTCCTGCTTATTAATAATGAAAGGCCGTGACAGATTATCCAGAATGTCCTGTGCATAATGGGTAATAGTGTGGATGTCTGCCTGATCTTCCATCAGAACACTGAATTCATCACCGCCAAGACGGTAACAGGTTGCCGTAGTGCCGGTAATACGCTGTAAGCGCTTGGCGATTTGCTTAATCAGCACGTCGCCGGTCTGGTGGCCAAGGGAATCATTAATCTTCTTAAAGTTGTCCATGTCCAGACAGAGCAGGGTATGAGACGCTGCTTTACGGACCAGGTTTTGATGGCTGGCCTGGAAGAAAGAGCGGTTGGGGAGCTCTGTCAGCGGGTCGGTATTCGCCAGCTTCAGCAATTCTTTTTCTGTGCTCTTACGGGATGTGATGTCAGAGAATACACCCACAAAATGACTGATACGGCCATCGTCATCATGTACGGCATCGATATTCAGTTCCATCTCGTAACGCTCACCGTTCACCCGCGCTGATTCGACCTCGCCAAACCAGTTACCTTTGGTGCGCAATGTTTTCTTAATTTCTTCAGTAAAGGCATCCGGATACTGGTTAAAGTACATGTACGAAGCCAGTGCCTGATCACGGCTTTCTCCGGTATAACCGCAATAGGCGTTATTGACCGAGATGTAACGGAAATTGGTGTCGGTAATGAATACCCCTTCGGAGATATTCTCAATAGACCGTTTGAACAGGTTTAACTGTTCTTCTGCTTCTTTCAGGTGATGAATGTTTTTCAGCGTACCCGTCATCCGCATGGGTTGCTGATTATGATCACGCTGTACCACCTTGCCGCGGTCGAGTACCCAAATCCACGAGTTAGAGAAAGTTTTCGCCCGGTAGGCCAGCTCATAAAATTCAGATTTACCTTCCAGATGGGCTTTTAAGGCTTCCTGAACACGCATGACATCATTAGGATGAATATTGGCATCATAAGCACTGGACGTACGGATGTTGTCCTGAGGGAAATCCAGCGTGCCCCATGTGTTGGCACGATAAACCTGACCACGGTAAACGTCCCAGTCCCAGAGTTCATCGCCGGAGCTCCACAGGGTAAGTTTCAGCCGTTCTTCCGACTCTTGTATAGCCCGCTGTCCCTGCTTGCGTAACTGGTACTGGCGCAGAATGTAAAAGAGTACCGAAAGTGCTATAAAGGCGTAAAACACCAGTGCTGCACTGTGTAACCAGAAAGGCCGGCCAACAGATATTTTAAAGCTGGTGCTGTCAGACCAGGTTTTATCCCCTTCCTTGGCCTGCACTTCAAAGACATAATTGCCGAAAGGCACATTACTGAATTGTGCCAGTCGGCTACCATCAGTAGGGAACCAGTCGTCTACATTCCCTGCCATGCGATAACGGTAAATCACATCTTCAGGAGTGACCGGATTAATCAGTCCGAAAGTGATACTGAAACGGGATTGTTCGTAATCGAGATGATACTCCGATTTCTCTAGGATACTGGTATTGGTTGACTTAGCTTCATTCTCCGAATCATTCAGAGTTGTGGACCCAAAAATTTTCAAATCAAATAGATGTGGCGGTCTGGTTTGAGAGTTATCAATTAACTCTTTGTCTATAAAAGACTTAGTTAAAATATTAAACCCTTTTGAACCCGCAAAAACCAATGCTTCATCAGAGGTTAGTATTGCAGCCCTCTCACTAAACTCGTTATAACCCAATGATTCTCTGGAAATATTGTCTTTGGATTCAAGAGTGAACAAATCCACTCTCGTGATCCCCAGTTGATTTGTATACCACACTGAACTGTCACGGCCCTGAGCAGAAAATGTTACTCCTGCATCCTGAACAACTTGTTGCCTGCCTTCTATTTCAAGACTATTGGCATTTATTTTAATGACGCCATTATAGAACGTGGTGACCCAGTAGAAGTTACGCCAGTAATATACATTCATGGCTCTGAAACTTCTGTCAGAAGGGTCCTTTATTTCTTTAACGATTTTACTGAGTGCCGGATCAAATACTAAAATTTTGTCTGGAGTTGAAATCCAAAGTCTGCGCTCATTATCAGAAAATAACGGAACCAGAATCGTTTCCGTATACGGCACCTGATATGTGGTCATTAATTCTTCTGGATAACCAATATGTTCGGAATTTCCTAGAGTTGATGTTGGTATAGAGACTAATTGACCATCGTCGAGACTAAGCCAAACAAATTGACCATCGTAAAACAAGCTTTCGACGACGCTTCCCTTTAGAAATACTGTCAATAAATGTAATTTGCCATTTATTAGTTCATAAATGTAAATTCCATCCGTACTGGCTACCCAAAAATAACCATTTTCGTCAATTACCAGGTCCCAGTAATTATTTTTATTATCAATTGCGTAGTAGTCAATGGTGCCAAGATCACGATCAAACTTACCCAAACCTTCATTTTGCGTGACAAACCATAAATCACCATTCGCATCTTCATCGATGGCCCAGATGGTTGAAATAACGGAAGCTTTCTGAAATTCTTTTCTGTTTTCAAACGTGCGGACAGCACTAAGTTTTGGCTGGTATCTGAACAAACCGGAGTAGGTGCCTACCCACACACTGCCATTGCTGTCAGCCTGAATAGAAAAGATAATTTTTTGGGTCAAGCCGGTAAGTTCTGCGCTTTTCTGGCCTGCTGCGATGAATTGTCTTTTCCTGAGGTCATAGATAGCCAGTCCTTTGTGAGTACCTATCCAGACGATATCTCCGACCTGCGTGAATGTAGACGTGGTAGATAGTTTAACTGGCTGGTTGTCTTCTGAATTGCCCAAATAAGAGATTTCGCCGTTATTGGCAATCTTTGTAATTCCATCCCCCGTTGCCAGCCAGTATTCCCCGTCGATAACCTTGATGTCATGTACACGGCTTTGAGCGACTGAATAACCATAAGGATTCACTTTTGAAAGCGGGAATATCTGGTCACTGTTTTTATTCAGAATGAAAGCGCCGTGGTTCTTTGTTCCTATCCATAAACGGTGTGCTTCATTATAAATTACCAGCATATCATCGGGTAACTTTGTGCCACGAAAAGCCGGGATCAATACCTTACCATCGGGTTGCAGGCGGTAAATTTCGTCATAGGTACTGACAAGCAAGCGACCGTTTTCGTCTGCTATTATTTTTCTGATGTATTTAGATTTTGACGTATTGGCTTCAAAAGCGATGACAGTAAAGTCGTCAGTTTGAGCATTGTATTTCGCCAGGCCCTGGTCCGTGCCTACCCAAAGCGTGCCGCTATCGTCGATAAACAGATCGTTTATCCATGTCGAAGGCAGAGAGCGGGGATTTGAAGTCTGAGGGTGATACTGTTTAGCACCTTCTGAATAACCGGTATAACGGTGCAGGCCGGTGAGTGTGGCAATCCACAAGCTTCCGTTCTTGTCTTCAACAATATCCAGAATGCTATGGTCTGAAATACCATCTTTTTGCGAGATATTCTGGAAGTAAATGTCTGTGATTGATACAGCCTTACTCTCCGCACAGAGCAAATACCCCGGCAGCAGAATGCAGCTGACAAAAATCCAGATTAAGGTTGAGCGCACCAATACACCTTTGGCCGTATTATTTTATCGTTTTAATTACGTTTATTATCGGCAGCATCCATTCAAACCGAAGGTTCAATATGCCGAAATCAGCCAATATCTACAAGTTTTTTTCCGGATAGGGGGCAGAGGAGGTTAATTCTTATCCACTTTAAAGTTTACACCCTATTTATCGTGAAAAATCAGTCAAAATAAGGTGTTTGCTTTTTGAACGATGACAGGTCGCTGAGCAATCTGTCCTGAGGTACGTCGATACCTTTGAATTTACCGGGTGCAAACAATACCAGTTCGCCGAACAGGCTTCGTTTGGCCAGCGCGTTGGCGTAGTCCTGTATATCGGTAAAAGACAGTCTGCAAATCAGGTCGGCAAGCTTACTGTTCCTGTCAAAACAATGGTCCTGAATGCCCAGGCTTACCCACAGCCTTTGCGATTTCATCGACAGGGATAAATCTCGCTCTTCCATCTGTTTTAGCAGATTCTTTTGAATGGTTGACCAGTAGAAGCGGTAAAAATCGATTTCATTAAGTTGCTCAAACAGAAAGGAGGTCATTTCTTTAAGCAAAACTTCCGGTTCGTGAGACGGACTTTGAATGTAGAAAGCCATACCCGGATGCTGGTTATGAGGCACATAGCCGGTGCCAACCACGTACCCGAGTTGCTTTTCTGTTCTGAGTACATTGAAAAACGGTGCGGCGAGCATTTGTTCCAGCACCATACACATGGCGGTGTCTTTCAGGCTGTTACCGGGCGCCTGCAGATAAAGCACTACTGCCGCGTCATCGTGTTCACATATGACTTCGTGATAGAGGGCTTCGCCAACAGGTAATTGGGTCACAGCGCGGGACAATGGCTGACAACCGGCGCCGGGACAGGCACCTTTTAAATGCTCTGCAAAGGTAGAGGCTTCTTCTGCAGGCCAGTTGCCATGCATAAAGCTCTCGACAAAATATTTATCCAGCGCCTGCCGGCAAATGTCTGTCATATCTTCGAAAGAACATTCACGGACTGCCTTCAAAAGCTCCACCGGCGCTTGTGTATTGCGCTGAACAATTACGCTGAGCCGTGAAAACAACCGGTTGGTAGGCTTATTCATCAGGGCATTTTCAAGTGTCTGAATTTGCATGGCTTTCAGGCGCTCAAACTGGGATGCTTCAGGCATAAATTGATGGATAGTTTCCAGCAGCTGACCAGCCAGCTTGACCTGATGATTCGAAAATCCCCGGGTATGGAGGGTAAAACCAGCCTGATGCCCGTAAATCCGGTAATGCAGGCCGGCAATTTCTGCGCGGTAATATTTTGCCTGCAAATGGTCATTCAGCGCTGCGAGCCAGATACGTTTTGCCGCTACTGCAATCAGGTTGTCAGTAAATGCAGGTGCATCGAAAGAAATATAAATATCGCCTTTCGGGCTGTGGAACTGGTTGTCCTGCGCAAACCAGAATGCGAAATGTTCTTCTCTGACCAACGCTCTTGGCAGTAAATAATCATCGCCCGGAATAGTAAGGTGATAATCATCACCCAGATAAGGATTGGGCGGAGGTAACTGTAAACCGTTGTAAGCTTCCGGCTCTGCCAGCTTGTGCAATAAGTCCTCAGGCAAAGGGCGCATTTGATAGCGGGCGTTATAGTGCCGGCAAACCGAATCTGTGGGAAGGTCCGGCGCAATCATTTTTACCCGCATTGTATGGGGGGTAAAAAAGGACAGCGCGTGTTCCAGCTTCTGCTTGTCAAAGCTGTCAATAATGATTCTGAAGAGTTTTATTTCTTCGCTGTCAAAGGTGAACAGATGCTGGGAATATTCGCAAACAATACTTTGCAGCTTGGGATTCTCTTCATACTGATAAGCCAGAGCGCCGAGATGCGCTTTTTCCTGATACCGCCACTTCTCATCAATGCTGTTTTTAATGAGTCTGGCGAATGCGAATAAGGCTTCCAGTATGCTGTCTCTGTTATTCAGACCTTCTTCGGTTAACTGAAAGCTGACATTGAAATCTTTAAAGTCATCGCCTTCAATCCCGCTGCCTGCTATCAGATTGGTGACCCAGTTTTTAGCCTTCAGACAGGCCAGTAAGCTGCCTTCACCTTCATCGCCGATGAGATGACTTAAATAGTTAAGCGGTTTGGTGCGGTAATCCAGGTGGAGTCCGGGCAGAGCAAAGGTGACAATCATCCGCCGCGCAGTTTGCAACGGAATGATATTAATATCTACCGCAAGTTGTTCTTCATTATAAAGTGGCGGCCATTCTTTTGGCGCTTCTTCACCCTGACGGAATGCAGTGAAGCTCTGCTGTGTCAGTTCCAGTACATCTTCCGGGTCTTCACTGGTAAAAATGGCCAGGCACATGTTGCTGGCAGTGTAGTACTGACAATGATAATCGTGTAACGCTTTATGCAATTCATCTTCCGGTAAAGAGCGGAAAATATTAGCATTGCCTACAGAAAATTTACTGAAGGGATGGGCCGGATTCGCGGTTTCTTTATGGATTTGATAAAGACGGCGCAAATCATCTTTACGTTTAAATTGAAATTCCGCCTCGATTGCGTTGATTTCTTTATCCAGAGTGTCTTTATCTAACAAAGGGAGTCTGAGCATATCTGCAAAAGCGGGAAGAATGCGTTTGAGTTCCGCACTTCTGCAATGAAAATGGTAATTAGCAAACTCAGTACCGGTCCAGGCGTTAATACTGCCGCCAGCACTGTCCACCATATCGTTAATACTGTTGGGCTTGGGCAAGTGGCGACTGCCCAGAAACATCATGTGCTCGAGGAGGTGAGATAAACCTTCACACTGTTCGGGATCATAAAAATGGCCGGCACGGACAGACATGGAAACATAGGTGGAGGGTGTCAGTTCATGCTGGTAAATCATGACCCGCAGGCCATTTGGAAGCGTATGGAAAGTGGCTTTTTCCAGATTCAGTGGTGTTGTCAAAATGCTCTCTTTATTTATGTTTTTTACTGCATTTCTTAAAAGGTAACTTTCCGGCGCTTGCGCTTCCTGAATTGATTACTCGTCCGTATCACCTAAAGTCTTACATATTTGTACTAGGCTAGTCTTTTCCGGTCTGCTATGGTTACAGTGTAGTCTTTCATCATATTCATTAAACTATGCCACGTCAAAATTCCAACGCCGACATTTTATTGTTTATCATGCGCCACGGTGAGGCGGAATCATTACGGGTTGATGATAAAAGCCGGCAGCTTACCGATTATGGAAGGGCTCAGGCATCAGTCAGTGCTAACTGGCTTATTGATAACTACTGCCCGGACCGGCAAATAGATCTGGCTCTGATCAGTCCTTACCGCCGTGCTCGTCAAACATTTGACATGGTCAGTCTGGATATCAGTGCTAATAAAACGGAGTTGTGTGAAGACATTATTCCGGAAGGCAATCCAAAACTCGCACACGACTATGTAGACACCCTGTTCACCGCCACGCAGAGCAGAAGTCAGCCTGTTGAACGTATGTTGCTGGTCAGTCACATGCCCTTTGTCAGTTACTTTCTTGATGAAGTGTGTGTCATACCCAGTAACAGCCTGTTTGCCACCGCTTCAGTTGCTGTTGTCCGTTATAATGTGCAGAAACAGCATGGCGAACTGCTCGCACATTTCCAGGGGTAACCCTAAGCCAAAGATTCTTAAGGCTTTCTCAATAAAATCAAAAAAATGCTTCAGAAGTTGGTTTATTAACCGATAAACAGGTTAGTGAGAGTGTAACCAGCTGCGCAGGGCAGTATTCCTAATGACGACCAAATCTATTCCGGATTTGCTCCGTCGATCTCTGGAGAGTCATATGGCGGAAGCCGATCTCAGAGATGATGAGGAGCTAAAAGATATCCTAGGCAAACTGAATGTGTTGTCGGGTAAAGTTGCTGCGGCGAAAGCGCAGGTACTGGCCCGCAGAGCGCAGGCCAAAGAGAAATCAGAGTAAACTAAATATCTGAAGCGTTATCCCGCGGCTCAGTGAAGTATTCGGGTAGGATACGCACGGTTTTCACCATATTGTCTTTTATATCCACGATCTCCATAGGATAACCGGCGAGACGCACACTGACCTGATTTTCCGGAATTTCTTCCAGGTACTCCAGAATAAGACCGTTAAGGGTTTTCGGGCCGTCAACAGGCAACTTCCAGTCCATTTCCTTGTTTAAATCACGCACGTTGGCACTGCCATCTACCAGCACACTGCCATCCTGCTGAATGTTCGCTTCTTTACTGTGATCCGGCACCATGGACGTGGTGAAGTCACCGATGATTTCTTCAAGAATATCTTCCAGCGTGACCAGACCCATAATATCGCCGTACTCATCGACCACCAGAGCAATACGTTCTTTTTCTGCCTGGAATTTGTACATCAGAGTATGCAGCGGGGTGGACTCCGGTGTGAAGTAAATTTCACGCACTGCGCGTAGCAAACTCGACTTGGTGAATTGATCTTTTGATAACAGACGAAGGGCGTCACGACAATGCACGAAGCCTACGGCATCATCAATGCTGTCACGATACAGAAGTACACGGGTATGCTGGGCATGGGTAAGTTGCTTCTGGATTTTCTTCCAGTCATCGTTGATATCAATTGCGACAATCTCTGCTCTGGGAACCATGATATCTTCGGCGGTGACATTCTCTAAATCAAGAATACCCACCAGCATGTCCTGGTGCTTTTTCGGTATCATCGTACCGGCCTCGTATACCACCGTCCGTAATTCCTCCCGGCTCAGGGAGTCATCGTTACCATTTGTCGGGTTGATCCGAAGCAGAAATAAAATACTGTTGGTGATGGAATTGATGAGTGCAACAAACGGATAAAGTACAAATAGCAGAGGTAGCAGAATGACTGAGCTCGGGAACGCGACTTTTTCAGGGTACAACGCCGCCAGTGTTTTCGGGGTTACTTCGGCAAATATCAGCAGGACCAGGGTAAGACCAAATGTGGTTGCAAAAAATCCCCAGTAATCGCCAAACAGACGGGTGCAGATAATCGTTGCGATAGAAGACGCCGCAATATTAACCAGGTTGTTACCAATCAGGATCAGGCCGATAAGACGGTCAGGACGTTCAAGTAACTTTTGCACCCGTAAAGCTGCACGGTTACCTTCGTTTTGCAAGTGTTTGAGCCGATAACGGTTTATCGACATCATGCCTGTTTCAGAGCTTGAGAAATAGGCAGATAAAAAAATCAGCACGCCAAGTGCAATAAATAGCGTACTCGTTGATATGTCGTCCAAAAATCCGGGTTCCTTTACCTGTGTGGACTATCCAATTTAGTTATTCAGACAGCGGGTTTCAAGTGTAAGTTAATGAATCTTTATTATAACTGGTCTTTTTCGGGCATTTTATCTGCATTTTAAGACATTAAGAAGCCTTTAAAGCAGTATTTCTCTGACGAAGCGGCTTCCAAAATAGGCGAGTGTGAGCAGCATCAGACCAATAACGGTGAGTACGATAACCTGTTTGCCGCGCCAGCCCCAAATATGCTGACCGGTAAGCAGGACAATATAAACTGCCAGGGCAATTATCGACAGGACAGTTTTATGGGCATACATGGTACTGAACATATTGTCGAGGAAGACGAACCCGCTTACCAGCGATAAAATCAGCAGGAATGTGCCGACAAGCAGTAGTTTAAACAACATGCCCTCTACCAGCATTAACGGAGGTAGCGGCGAATTCAGCAGGGATGCGCCTTTCTGTTTCAGCTTAAACGTAATAAAAGACATTTGCAGCGCGTAAAGAAAAGCGATCACCAGCGTGCCGTAGGCAAATAACGAAAGGGTAATGTGGATAACCAGACCCGGCTGCATTTCTATGTGCATGATATGACTGACCGGTAGTACCTGAGCAGCAGCAATTGTCATCGCAGAAAAACCAAACACCACGGGCAGCAGAATGATATTCGGCATGACCGATGCGCTGATAAGCATAGATACAGTGATGAGCCAGGAGACCAGTGACAATACATTGGTAATACTCATATTCTGTCCCGGCGCAATAACAATCGCCTGTGACAGGTAGCAAATATGGGCAGCCGCACCTGCCAGAGACAGGATCATTGCCAGTTTCTTGTTTGGTGTTTGCTGATTGACAATCTTGCCCATCAAAAGAAAAGCGGCAGCAAGATAAAAAATTATGCCGGCCACGGCAAATACGGTGGTCATCCCAATTCCTGTACGAAGGGGTGCTGTGTGACTTTTTCCTACACCCGTTTTACTGGCTGTATTGATACTGCAAGTGCAAAGGAAATTCAACCAGAACCATTGTTTTTACACAGATTAAGACAATATAAACAGAGAAACACATATCAAGGTTCGTTGTGAACGCCTTTTTCGCTATAATGGCGGGAATAAAGAGTTAACCGATTTGAAGAAGCTGCCTTATGTTTGAGAATTTATCTGAACGCCTTGGTCAGACGTTACGCAACGTCAGTGGCCGTGGCAGACTGACCGAAGACAACATTAAAGACACGCTCAGGGAAGTGCGGATGGCACTGCTTGAGGCGGACGTTGCCTTACCGGTAGTCAAAGAATTTGTCGCCCAGGTCAAGGCCCGTGCTGTAGGCACAGAAGTGACCAAAGCCCTGAAGCCCGGTCAGGTCTTCATAAAAATAGTGCAGTCTGAACTTGAGTCTGTCATGGGGGAGGCCAATGAAAAGCTGAACCTTTCTGCTCAGCCACCGGCGGTCGTTTTGATGGCAGGTTTGCAGGGTGCCGGTAAAACCACCAGTGTGGGTAAACTGGCTAAATATCTTACTGAACGCGAAAAGAAAAAAGTGCTGGTGGTCAGTGCGGATATTTATCGTCCTGCGGCAATCAAGCAATTGGAAACACTGGCTACAGATGTGGGTGTGGGTTTCCATCCTTCCTCTATTGAACAAAAGCCCATTGATATTGTTAACGGCGCCATCGATGCGGCGAAAAAACAATTTTACGATGTACTATTAGTGGATACAGCCGGTCGTTTGCACGTTGATGCAGACATGATGGATGAAATCAAAGCGCTTCATGCTGCGGTTAAACCTGTAGAAACCTTGTTCGTGGTAGATGCCATGACCGGTCAGGATGCGGCAAATACAGCGAAAGCCTTCAATGATGCATTACCGCTTACCGGTGTGATCCTGACTAAAGCCGACGGTGATGCCCGTGGTGGTGCCGCGTTGTCGGTGCGTCAAATCACCGGCAAACCTATCAAGTTCATTGGTATGGGTGAAAAGGTTGATGCCCTTGAGCCGTTCCATCCCGAGCGTATTGCCTCGCGCATTCTGGGGATGGGTGATGTACTCAGCCTGATTGAAGAAGTTGAGCGTAAAGTTGATAAAGACAAAGCGCAGAAACTGGCGAAGAAAGTTCAGAAAGGCAAAGGTTTTGACCTTCAGGACTTTAAAGAGCAGCTTGAACAGATGCGCAATATGGGCGGCATGATGGGTCTCATGGACAAGTTGCCGGGTATGGGCGGCATGGCTGACAAAATTAAAGATCAGGCCAATGAAAAGCAGTTCAATCAGATGGAAGCGATTATCAACTCCATGACGCCGGCTGAACGTGAGCGTCCTGACATGATTAAAGGCTCCCGTAAGCGTCGTATTGCTGCCGGTTCCGGTACCCAAATTCAGGATGTTAACCGTCTGCTGAAGCAATTCACCCAAATGCAGAAAATGATGAAGAAAATGTCCGGCGGCGGCATGAAGAAAATGATGCGCCAGATGAAGGGCATGATGCCTCCCGGCGGAATGGGTGGCATGGGCGGTGGCGGCGGAATGTTCCCTCCACGGTAAGCTACAGGGATGAAACAAAAAAGAGACGGCATGCTGTCTCTTTTTTTTGGGCGGAGGACAAACTGCACTGTTTGATATTCACTCAAACAGTGCACCGGAATACCGACAAAATCACATCCACACTGGGCAATTTTGCCAATTCATAATACACTGCTACCCCGTTTAAACGATGGATATCGCTGGCGACAGGGATGCCTTGAAGAAAAGGTTCAGGCCAGACTCTTTGCAGGCCGGAATGCTGGTTTGCAATGCCTGACATATTTCCCCTCCCGACAGCGGTATAACAATTTCAGCAAGACGCATACCGGCGGTCACGACGATAACAAAAAAGATATGCCGGTACGAAGACAGGATTATTATGGCTGGTTTAAAACGCATCATTCTTATTGATACCCACCTGCCGGGTGTCGTTGAACTCAAACTGGATGGACATACCAATATTTGCGGTACCAATGCATCCGGTAAAACCACCTTGCAGCGACTTATTCCCGTATTTTACGGCGAGTATCCCAGCCGCGTTGTACCGGCCACCCGGGACAGCTTTGAGCGCTGGTATTTACCCCGCACATCCAGTTTTATTATTTACGAATTCACCCGTGCTGAAGGGGATTTATGTCAGGCGGTATTGAGTTCTAACGGGACTGGGGTTAATTACCGCTTTATCGGTAAACCTTTTGATATCGACGATTACCTGCTGCCGCAAAAAAACGGTAAACGGGTGAGTATCAGCAGCGCCGAGCTTGCCAGAGCGATGAAACGCAACAACGTGCTGGTAACCAGTTTACTGACCACAAAAGACTTCCGTGCCATTTTGCAAAACGATCACGGTGTCCTGAACCAGAGCAGCAATGCACGGGAACTCTTGGGTTACGCCCGTATTTTCAGTTTGTGTCAGCCTAATTTGCATGTACGTCACATCGAGAAGCTGGCTAAAGCCGTGCATTCTAAAGAAGGCAAGATGGAAACCATCAAGGCCATGATTGCCGCCATTCTCGAAGAAGACGGTGTGCAGCCGCCCACGTCCAGTTTGAGCCGCAACCGTGTGGATGACTGGCTGCGCGAATGCCAGCTCATCAAGCAGTTCGATCGTATCCGCCCCGAGTTTGCCAAACTTGAACAGGCCGATATGGCACTGGGAACGACAGAGAAGCAGCTTGGCGGTTTAAAGCAGGTGTTTGAAGCGGATAAGAGCCATTTATCGGCGGCGGTTGAAACGGCTAAAAATCAACTGGAAGAGAACCAGTTCCAGCGCAAGCAAAATGATAACCAGTGGTCTGAGACCCGCGACACACTCAATCAGACGGTGTCATCTGCCCGTGCGGATGTAGAAAAATACACCTCTGAACTGGATGCTGTGGAAGAAGAATTCCAGAGCTGGCAGGAACAGGATATTGAACAGTTAAAAGAAGATGTGGCGAATCTTGGTCAGTGGCAGAACGAGCTGGAACTGGTATCCGGCCGGTATACCTTACTGACCGAAAAACATCAGGATATTGAGTCCACATTTAACCGCCGTATCGCTGAACTGGGTGAAAAGCTCAGTATGAACCTGGAGCAGCTTTCAGCCAGCCGTCAGGAAGCGGCTGATAAGCGCAGTGATCTGCAGCAGAAAGAGCGAGATGCATTGCAAAACATCCGCGACGATTATGCACAGCAAATTCAATCGTTAAATCACGCACATCAAAACGCCCTCAGCGACCTGAAAGTCGCAGAAGCCGAACTGAAAGCCGGTCTGAATAACGCAGGCTATAACGAGTTTGAGCAGTCTCAGCTTGATTTACTGGATGCCGCAATAAAAGAAGCCAGTATCAATGAAGATGCTGCGCGCAGCGAGTATCGTCAGGCACAGCAGGCCCATAGTCAGGCGGTACTGCACCGTCAGTCAGCATCATCGGCACTGGATAAAGCCCGCAATCAGCATCAGGCACAGGAAAAACAGGTTGATGGTATCAATCAGCTGCTGTACCCCGGAGAAGGCTCCCTGCTGGAGTTTCTCCGTGGCAACCTGGATAACTGGGAACATACGCTGGGTAAGGTCGTGCGTCCCGAATTGCTAGAGCGCAAAGATCTCGTTCCTCAACTGGCTGAAGGTGAAAGCCTGTTTGGTATCAAGCTGGCACTGGAAGCACTGGATACGCCGGAATATGCTCATACTGAACAGGAGCTTAAAGCCCGTTTAAGTGCCGCAGAAGAGTCTTTGGCACTGGCGTTAGCGGCACAAAACGAGTGTGAAGCGGTATTGTCGAAAGCCAATGAAGACGTGCGTAACGCTGAGCTGGCGATGACTCAGAAAGATAACGCCGTACGCAGTGCAGAAGCTACCCGTAAGCGTGCCCAGCAGGACCGTGATGCAGTACTCAGTGAATATCAGCAGGCGTTGTCGGCCCGCAAACAAAAAGCGCGCAGCAAACTGGATGATAACGTTCAGGCCAGAAAACAGCTGGTGGCACAGTTTGAACTTGATCGCGATGAGATTAAAGATCAGCAACGGGAAGCCGAAACCGAGCACAGCTTCCACTGGCAGCAGCTTATTGCTGACACTGATGCCCGTATCAGTCAGCTTGATTCAGACATGCGTAAAGCCAGAGATGATGCGGCAAAAGACCGTCGTGACACTGAGCAGTGGCTGGAAAATGAGCTGAATAACCGCGGCGTGGACGTGGATGAAATCGGTGAGATGAAAAAGCGCATTAAAGTGCTTAAAGAAGATATCTACCGCACAGAAACTCATCGTCATAAAGTTGCTGACTATGAACGCTGGTATCAGACGGTGTTCACCGGTCACAAAATTGCCTGGCAAAACAGCCTGGCGAAAGCCCGTAAGTCACTGGCCGAATCTGAGCGCGAACTGGCTGCAAAACAAACCGTGTACCGGGAAACGCGGGAGCAGCTCAAAGATCAGCATGGTCAGTTAGAGTCAGCGCTGAAAACCTCATCAGAGCAATATGAGCAGGTGGTTAACTTTGCTAAATCGCTGGCAAAAATTGCCCTGCCGGCGGTACAGGCCGAAGAGGCTGTACGCCATGATGAGTTATCCATTAATCAACGCTTATCTCAGGTGCAGAGTGCCCTGCAGGAGCGCGAAGGCTTGATGTCTGATGTGAAAGCTTATGTTGAACGCTTTGATCAGCTTATCGCCGCGCAGGCGGGAACCGGTTTGTCAGATACCTGGGAACGGGCCCGCGAAGAATGTGCCGTGATGAACGCCCAGGGTGTGAAGAGCGTTGATCACCGCCGCATGGTCGGCCATCTGGCGCAATTGCTGAATGTTATTGTGCCGCAGAAATTACAGGGCCTGAAAGAGCAGGGACGTATCTTTGGTGCGGATCTGAGTCAGTACTACTACGTACTGGCAGATATCGATAAACGCATCGTCAGTCAGAGCCGTCGCATTACCAGAGAGGTTGACGGAGAACTGTTCCTGGATGGCGTGTCTGACTCTGCGGTAAAAATCCGCTCACGGATCAGTGAACTGGAGTTCTGGCCTGAACTGGAACAGTTCCGGGCTCTCTACGACGAGTGGATGGGGCAGGGTGCCAATGAGCTGCCGGATGAAGAATATGGGCAGAGTATGCGCCGCGTGCTGGATATTCTCGGTCGTGCCGCGCTGACCGGCGGCATCAGTAAACTACTGGATATCGAACTGCATTTACGTGAAGGCAACAGCGATCTCGTGATCCGTACTGACAGACAGCTGAACGAGTCTTCCAGTCACGGTATGGCTTATCTTATTTTGTGTAAGTTCCTGCTTGCCTTTACCCGTCTGCTTCGTGGAGAAGCTGATACCACTATTCACTGGCCTATCGATGAATTGGGCACACTTCACCAGAGTAACGTGAAGAAGATCTTCGATGCCTGTCAGAACAATAATATCAGTGTGGTGGGGGCCTTCCCGAATCCTGAGTCTGATGTATTAACGCTGTTTGAGAACCGCTACCTTATCGATAAAGTCAGCAGACAGTTACAGGTGGTTGAGCCAAAAGTCAGCGCTATTGCGGAACGCATTAAAGCCCGCCGCGAACAGGAGGTGTCAGCATGATGTCAGAGCAGGGTCGTATTTTAAGTTTATTGCTGAAAGGGCAGTTTATTTGTCAGGTGAGTGATGAAGAAGGCTGGCGCTATCTGAAAAGCCGCGATAATGCGCAGAAGCTGGAGCCTCATCTGAATGTGCTCAACCGCACTCTCGCGTCAACCGGTGAAGGCGACGTGTTTTTTGCTGCCTATTTAACGCTGGGTGACGATGAGCGCAAAGTGCTGACCCAGCAATTTCAGGAAACT
Organism: Alteromonas sp.; assembly: GCF_984505615.1. Lineage (NCBI taxonomy): Bacteria > Pseudomonadati > Pseudomonadota > Gammaproteobacteria > Alteromonadales > Alteromonadaceae > Alteromonas > Alteromonas sp. The sequence continues at coordinate 27,151 of NZ_CFHOXV010000015.1, forward strand.
GCATCCAGCATGGTGCCGCTGGTGGAATGGTTGTTACTGGTACAGCAAGCCAGTGAGTCGGATATGCCCGTCACTATGGGCAACGCACTGCGTTTAAATGAACTGCAAAGTGTTATTGAAGATACGCCGGCTTATGCTGAACAGCTCGAAAAAATATCTCGTTACCGGGTGTTCAACTCTACCAGTATGAATCTGGACGGTCAGCTTAAGCAGGTGTTTAAGCGACTTACCGATATGGGATACCTGATTAAACCGAATACCGAAAAGCAGATTTATCTGGTGACCGGTAAAGTTGAGCATCTTTTCGAGATGATCAAATTTATCGACGAAACCGAAAGTCTGTCGTTGTCTGAGCAAGCTGAGGCTGCCGTGCAGCAGGGGAGCCTGATATGAGTCAGGTGTTGGTTCAGGCCGGCACACGTTTGCTCAATGCGCTGGGCCGCCACAGCGACCTCATCATGCATGCTTACGTCAACGGGTCGGTAAAAGAGGCGGATTTTAGCCGCAAAGTGCTGGAGCAACTGGTTCAGCTAGGTGTGTTGTGGCGTCCCGATCCTCAAAGTCCGCTGCGCTTGAAAAATGCGGTACGTGCGTTGCTGGAAGGCAGTTTGCAGGATGAAAGAAACCGCACCATCAACACTAACATCACTGCGTCGCTGGCAAGCTTGCGCACGTTAGCTGAGCACTACAAAGAGTCGCTGCACTACAACCGTTTTAACGAAGCCCATGCTCATATGACCGATTTAACTGAGCATGTGTATCAGTTAACAGAGTCACTGACCAACAGCGTAAGGGTGCTGTTCAGTCGTATTAACAATGAGTTTGGCTACGTCTCATCGGTAGAAGCGAAAATTCGTGAGAACGAACTGGCGCAGGGACAGGTGAGTGACTTACTGCAGCAACTGGAAAGTTTCCATTTCGATGAACTCAGTGAACTGGCCGGCAGTAACCGTGAGTTGCGGCATTTGCTGGTCGTTGCGTTACAGCAGAGTTTCTCTAAAGCCGCGCAGGAACTGTCTGTGGTGCAGGCCCGCTTACTCGACCTGCTGGGGCGCTTCCGTGAGTTTCAGGGACGTACCCGTTTGCTCAAAGGCTTTTTGCTGCATATGGAGCAACAACCGGATTTTACGCCAGGGAATTATCCTGCATTAAGTCAGGTGCCCGTGTTGTTCAATCAGGCAGAGAGTGTACTTGAAGCGGCGGCAGCCGACGTGAACCAGGTAGCTCACGAAGGGGACTATCAGATGATTGTCAGCACCCTGACTGACATTCATCGCCGTAGACCGGATGAAAATGCCCACAAGGCCGCACAGGAAATTGAAGTCACGGCGCAGTCCAGTGTGTCTCTGGAGAAGGATCCTATCCATGTTGCTGTGGATGATTACTTCTGTGATGTAATTGACTCCGGTCAGCCAAAATCAGCCCTTGAGTACTTTGAAGAACGGGAACTTGAGTTCGATAAAGAGGTATGGATTTATCAGGTTATCGGTGGTTATCAGTCGCTGGATGAAAACGATAAACAATTCTTCGCGCTGGATGCTTCCGGTCAGCCGGACGCTGTTTACACCGGCAATTTCTACATAAACGACGTTACGTTGGGGCTCAGATAGTCCCGGCGTAACCCGTCAACTCTGTGTCATTCATCCCGGTTTAGAACAATTTAGTCTGAACAAAGGATGAAAATCTTTTAAATTTCCATACAATTAACATTTGTGTAACATAATGAACTTTCTGTAGCAGCTATGCGTAATAGGCGTGTCACATAGAGGAACTAAAGTGGCGCGCGAATTTGATAATACCGGCTGACTGTCGTTGTTATCAGACTGTTAAGGCATATGGCACACGAATGGAGATTATCATGCAGTTGTCCCATGAGCAGGCTTTTAATCAAGCTCTGATCCGTTTATCGGTTTTGTTATACCAGGTTGACGGTAAGGTCACACTTTCAGAACAGGATTATCTGGAAGACGTTATAAACCATTTAGACTGGCAAAGCCCCATTTGCCGCGAGGCATTTTTTACCGACGCTATCTACCAGACACGGCAGGTGCTGGATGCCGGCGAAGAGCAACGGTATCTGCGTACGTTGCAAACTGATTTACTCTTTGATGCTGATAAGGCGCTGGAAGTGGCCATGGCCATCACCGGCATTGACGGCGAACGTAGTGATGAAGAAACAGAGCTTCTGTCACTGTTAACACACAAGGTGCTTGCGAAAGCGCTGGTAAACCGTGCGAAACCGGTATCACCCTCGGAATTAAACTAGAACGAAAAATACGGCGTCTTGCAAAGATGACCGGTATCTGAATTCTGAATAGATAAAATAAGTACTGACGACATGAAAAAGGCCGCTTCAATTGAAGCGGCCTTTGTTTTTTGCTGTGTTGTTTACGCTATTTGCTGCTCGTCGGCATCGGTGAGCTCTTTCTCCAGCCGCTGGGTTTCATCAGCCCGTGGCTTGGTGAAGCGGGCGAGGGCGAGATACAGCACCGGTGTCAGGTAAAGAGTAAACACTACCGCGATACCTAATCCACCAAATACTACCCAGCCGATAGCGTTACGGGATTCAGCGCCGGCACCGGAGGACAGGATAAGCGGCAGACCGCCCAGGATGGTGGATACCAGTGTCATCATAATCGGACGCAGGCGCACCTTACCGGCTTCCACAATGGCGTCGTAAACCGAATAGCCGTGGTCACGGAGCTGGTCAGCGAATTCGATGAGCAGGATGGCATTTTTCGCCAGCAGGCCTATCAGCATCACCAGACCAATCTGCGAATACACATTAATTGTGGTATTGGTGAGGTACAGCGCATAAATCGCTGCTGCTATGCCGAAGGGTACGGTTAGCATAACCACAATAGCACTGTTAACACTCTCAAACTGCGCTGCCAGAACCAGTAGCACGATGATGAATGCCAGTACATAAGTCAGTGCAACCTGCTGAGAGGTTTCTTCGAATGTTTGTGCTTCGCCAAGGAACACAGTGCCGATGCCATCAGGCAGTGTGTCGTTGCCGAGGGCGCGGATTTTCTCCACCGCTTCATTGATGGGGAAGCCGTCAGGTAATTCCATTTCCAGCTTAATGGCTCTGCGCTGGGACTGACGCTCCAGCTCAGCGGCAACACCTTCTTCCGTGATGTACGCTACGCTGCTCAGCGGGATGAGTGAGCCATTATCAGACTTCACATAGAGATTAGTTAAATCTGACGGATTGCTGGTATTCCGTCTGCTGGATTCCAACATGATTGGAATCGCCTGGTCACCCACATTCAAATCAGCAATATCATCGCCATTAACGGCTGCCCTGAGTGTTGCTGCAATGTCACTAAGCGGTACGCCCAGTTCTTCTGCCCGGCGACGGTCGATATTAACCCGCATTTGAGGCTGGGTGGGTTCATAACTTACACGGGGCGAACCCAATTCAGGAATGTTGGTTTCAATCGCGGCTGCAAAGTCCATCGCGGCTTCATAAATACGTTCGTAGCTGCTACCGGTTAAGGCGAGTTCAAGACCGCCACCCTGACCACGTAAATTCAGGCTGTTACCCCCGAACGCATTTCCCGGTGCTCCCGGAATTGCCTGCAACTGAGGACGGATTTCCGACACGATATCCTGCAATGATTTATCGCGGTCATCCCAGTGTTTAAGAGGTACTGTGATAAATACAATGTTTGGATCCCAGGAGCCGACGACCGTATAGATAGAATCCACAGTGCCATTTTCAACGTAAGGCAGCAGCACCTCTTCCATCTTATGCGCCTGACGGTCCATAAAATTCATGCCTGCGCCGTCAGGGCCACGGGCAAAAATGCGGATTGTGCCCCGGTCTTCGCTGGGGAGCAGCTCATTGTTGATATTCTGAGCTGTAAACCAGGCGCCAACAGCAGCAAGAATACTCAACAGGACAATAAGCCAGGCGTATTTAAGCGACCATAAAAGTGAGCGCTGATACCCACGCAGGCATGCATTTCCGAAACGTCCCAGCGTGGCTGAAAATATGCCTTTCTCTTTAGCTTTCTTTACCGGCAAACGTGCGGTCAGAGCGGGTACCAGAGAAAGTGCGACGAAGGATGAAATGATTACCGCACCGGCCAGTACACCGCCGAATTCTCTGAACAGACGTCCCGCCGTAGACGGTAAAAATGCGATGGGGATGAACACCGAAGCGAGTACCGCCGTGGTTGCTACAACCGCAAAAAACACTTCACGGGTACCGATAACGGCCGCGGCTCTGGCTCCGAGGCCCATGCCCCGGCGACGCTGAATATTTTCCGACACCACAATAGCATCATCAACAATCATCCCGGTTGCCAGCACCAGTGCAAGCAGGGTCAGAATGTTGATAGAGAAGCCAAGCATCCAGATAACGCCAAGCGCGCCGGCCAGGGATACCGGAATCGACAGGGCGGGGACTATGGTTGCACGCCATGAACCAATGAAGACTAACAATGTAAACACAACCAGAATGATGGTGATGCTTAAAGAGCCAATCACTTCGCCCACAGAATCACGGATGAATTCAGCGTCATCACTGGTAACGACAATGTCCATATCAACAAAGCGTTTGTTCAGATCCTCCACCATGGCCATAACTTCATCTGAAATTTCGATGGTATTAGAGCTGGCTTGTCTGATCACCCCTAAACCAATCACCGGACGACCGTCAAGGCGCACCATACTGCTGCTGTCTGCCGGGCCAAAGAATACGCTGGCAACATCGCCGACCCGGATATCTCCGCTGATCACGATATCTGAAACATCCTGTGCTGAAACTGACGTCGCATCTGCGCGGACGATAAGAGACTGATCCTGAGACTGGATGCTTCCTGCAGGAACATCAAAGGGAGCTAATTCGAGTGCATTTGCCACATCTGTCATCGACAGGTTGAAACTGGTCAGCCGCAGAGGATCGACAGACACGCGAAGTACACGCTCGCGGTCGCCACTTAACTGCACATCAGCAACACCGGGAATACTTAAAAACAGCGGCGCCAGATCGGTATCAACACGCTCGGTCAGCGTTTCCATATCCAGAGTGTCACTGGATACTGCCAGACTGACTACTGCCTGAGCGTCACTGTCTGCACGGATAATGGATACCTGTTCCACATCCTCGGGTAACTGGCGCTGCACACGGCTTACTGATTCGCGGGTTTCATTGGCAGCATCTTCCAAATCAATGCCGGGTCTGAACTCAACCCGCACGCGGGCGGAGCCTTCTTCGCTCTGAGCGTAGATATTTTTCACACCGCTGACCCGTGCCACTGCGCCTTCCAGCCGGCTGGTCACTTCCGCATCCACGGTTTCCGGAGAACCACCGGGGTACTCTGCCGTTACAGTGATTTGTGGTGTATCAACGTCAGGCAGTTCCCGTACTTCCAGACCGTTAACAGCAGCAAAACCAGCAATGACGATAAGCAGATTAAGAACAACAATTAATACAGGGCGGCGAATAGAAACCGACGGTAAATCGCCGGTCTGGAGAGAATGCTTAGTCATTGTTGTCGCTCCGGCGTGCCAGTTCGGTTGTGATTTGCTGACCTTCACGAAGACGCTGAACACCTTCAGAAATCAGCATATCACCCGGAGACAGGTTACCGGATACGAGAATTGTGCCTCGCAGACGCTGATGCACTATCACATCAACCCGGCGGGCTTTACCATTTTCAGCAATCCACACGTAGGCACCGGTTGCACCCCATAACAAAGAAGCTTCAGGTACAGCCGCATATTCATTGCCATTAATCTCAAGGTTTACACGGAAGCTCATGCCCGGGCGGTAGTTATCCAGGTTGTTGTCCAGGATAGCCCGTGCACGTAAGGTACGGTCAGTTTCGCTGATACGCGAGTCAACTTCAGCAATTTCAGCAGGCAGTGTTTTATCGCGGTTTGTCCAGGGTTGTAACGTGACTTCCGGCTGGTTGAGCAGTACAGTCAGTGCGGCTTCAGGGGCGCGGAAATCAACAAAGAGTTTGCTTCTGTCATCTAAAGTCGTGATGGCGGTAGTGGCAGTAATACGATCGCCCACTTCAACATCTGTCAGGCCGACAATCCCGCTGAACGGTGCTTCAACGGTGCGGTCTTCTAAATCTGCTTTGGCTTCATCAAGGGTAACTTTGGCAAGGTCACGGGTGGTTTGCGCCAGATCGAGTTCACTCTGGGGAATGGCGCCCTTTGCACGGCTTTCCTGTAAACGTTTATAAGAACGTTCTGCGTCAAGTAGCTGGAGCTCTGCACGGCGAACGGCAACCTGCTGACGGCGGTCGTCCAGTTTCACCAGTACCCGGCCCTGTTCTACATACTGGCCCGGTACGAAATTCACTTCAGTTACTTCGTCTGCAACAGCGGGATACAACACAACCGAGCGAACGGCTTCTGCAGTTCCCACAGCTTCCACGTCCCGTTTGGCATATTGAAATTTAATTTCTTCAAGGACAACGAGTTTGGCCTGATTATCGCCAAAAAACTGGGCATTGGCACTGCTGCTCACTATGGAAAATAAAACAGTGAGACTAAAAAAAACAGAGGTTCGTAGTTGGGTTTTCATTGTATTTCCGTGTTTCATCAACGCTTGTCACTCTCCTGCACGCTGAACGGAGACGCGCCGGAGTCAGTAAAGTGATTGTTGTTAAATTTTTGTTTTTATAAGCTGTGTATAGCACCACAGCCTTGTCAGCTAAGCAATTGCAGTTCAGCGTACTCCCTGTACAGCGTATCGTTTTCTATCAGTTCATCGTGTTTTCCGGTACTTACAACGTGTCCCTTATCCATTACGATGATCCGGTCAACATGTTTCACGGTGGCCAGCCTGTGAGCAATGATAATGGTGGTGCGACCCTGCATCAGCTTATTCAGCGCCTCCTGAACCATTTTTTCACTGCGGGCATCCAGTGCGCTGGTTGCTTCATCAAGTAAAAGTACTGGCCTGTTGGCCAGCAGGGCACGGGCAATGGCAATGCGCTGCTTCTGACCGCCGGACAACCTTACTCCCCGTTCTCCTAACTGGGTGTGATAACCTTTCTCCAGCTCTTCAATGAATTCGTGGGCAAATGCGGATTTAGCGGCCTTCCTGACCTGCTCATCGCTGGCTGACGGGCAACCGTAGCGGATATTTTCAAGTACGCTGGTGGCAAAAACCACGGGCTCCTGAGTAACAATCGCGATCTGACTTCTTAATGATTCCAGCGATAATGACGTTATAGGGGCTTCGTCCAGCAGAATGGTGCCTTTGCGCACATCATAAAAGCGAAGTAACAATTGAAACAGCGTCGTTTTTCCTGCTCCGCTGGCCCCCACCAGGGCAACCTTCTCGCCGGGATTGACTGTTAGAGACAGTTGATTAAACAGGACGCCGCTGCCGGGGTAACAAAAAGTAATATTGTCAAAAATGATGGCTGGCGGCCTCGCCGTGTCATTACTGAACTGTGTTATGCCAGGGGAGATGTCCGGCACCGTATGTAAAAGTTCCAGTAACCGTTCGCTGGCGCCGGCTCCACGCTGAACTTCGCCGATAACCTCGCTGATAGTCGCCACGCTGCCGCCGGCCATCACCGCATAGAATAAAAATGCAGACAGTTCTCCTGCCGTCATATCACCGGCAAACACTTGTCTGGCACCGAACCAGGCAATCAGGACGATAGCGCTGAGGCTCAGCAGCATAATTAATCCAATCAGCATTGAACGGTAATGGATACGGCGTCCGGCGGTTTCCATGACCGCATCCACGCCGGCCTTGAACTGGGATCGTTCTAAATCTGCTGCGTTGAACGCCTGTACAGTCATTATTTCATGTAAACTTTGATCAATATGCGCCCCCAAATCTGCCACTCTGTCCTGACTCAGACGGGCATAATGACGTACCTGAGGGGCAAGCAAACGGATGGGAACTAACACCGCAGGCACTGCCAGTAATACGCACAAAGTCAGCACCGGGCTGGTGATGGTCATCAGCACCAGCGCGCCGGTGAAGGTGATAAAGGAACGAATCGCCATCGACAGACTCATCCCTACCACAGTTTGAATAATGGTGGTGTCGCTGGTGAAGCGGGAAATGACTTCTCCGGTCCGTAATTTTGCAAAGAAAGACGGTGGCAGGGTGAGTAAATGAGAAAATACGCTGATGCGTATATCGGCACTGATGCGTTCACCCAGCCAGGTCATCAGATAAAAACGCACATAGGTTGCCAGACTTGCTACCGCAGTAATCACCAGAACACCAATAATTGCCCGGTTCAGCATGTCTGCGTTGTCGTTCATAAAACCCTGATCGACGGCCAGCTTTATTCCCTGACCCAGAAGCAGCCACGCGCCGGAGGCAACCAGTAAGGCAATGATTGCGCCTGTTACCTGTATCCGGTAGCCCGCGAGCAGGGTCCGGATCCATTTAACAACCTGCCAGGTTGTTGCCTTATTCTTTCCTTGTTCTGAAGTCATGCCGGTATCTCAAAAAACAATTAACTTTGTATTTTACGCCACAGTTAACTATCAGGTTTGCCGGATAAGACCACTTCGTCATTCAGCAAGGCCAAAAACACAATAAATTTCTGACCCATAATTTGAATTTCACCGGAGATTGACCATAGTTAAACAACAGGAAAAGGTATTTTTAGTAGTCAGTCAGGTTCTGTGTCTCTTAAACAAGCGAACCGTCTCCGGGAGCCTCCATGCAAAACAAAGCACTACTGGTGAATCCGCAGGCTGCAGCACACAATGTACAGTTGAAAATGTACATGCTTCAGCTCGCAAGGGAACTGAAGCTAAAACAAAGCTGGATGTTGGAACCCGTTGCTGAGTTATCACAGCTGGGAACGATTGTGTTGCCTGGCGTACTGGCGGACCAGTATGAAACCAGCAAGCTGACAGCGGCTGAAAATGATCTGATTGAGCAACACGCCAGTCTGGCCAGCGATTTACTGGAGAAAATTCCCCGCTTTGAAGCGGTAGCCAGGAACATCCGCTATCAGGACAAGTGCTTTAACGGGGAAGGTGTCCCCGCTGACGATGTAAAAGGTGCAGACATTCCTTTCGGAGCGAGAATGCTTAAAGTGGTTAATGATTTTATCAGGGCCCGGGAGTCAGGCTTGTCCACGGTGGACGCATTACGCCGGCTGGAAACAGATGCCCGCTGGTACGACGGCAAAATTTTGTCGGCCTTTACCCGAATGTTGCTGCGCAAATCCGATTTGATGTCAGTGCCGGTATCGTCCATCGAACCCGGCATGGTGTTATCGGAAAAAATCGCGACTAACGCCGGAAAGCAACTGGCCAGAGAAGGGCAGGTAGTAACCACTACACTCAAACAGATCCTCACTGTATGCATACAAAGTGGTGCGCTGAGTCCTGCACTGATGATCGGGGTGTACCTGGAAGATAACGGTGACGCCGGAAATGTGGAGGACATAGCAGTATGACTTTCTGGAGGTTTATCACGCCGGAGCCGGCGTTATATACGGAAGTAAACGGTCATTATAATCATTTTATTCTTTTCCTTTCTCTGCTCGTTTCTACACTGGCGGCCTACTCGCTAATTGTTGTTTTAAAACGGATGTGGCAAACCGAATTATTGTCGACAAGACGCCAATGGAAGCGGTTTGGCAGTGTGACATTTGGGTTAGGGGTATGGGCGATGCACTTCACCGGCATGCTCGCCTTTATGTTGCCTATCGGCATGTCATTTGATGTGGCATTGACAATGGTGTCTATATTGCCGCCCATTGTTGGCGCTTATATCGCTGCGAAACTGATAGCGACACAAGTATTCACCTTTACCAATATTCAACTGAGTTCACTGAGTCTGGCGATCGGTATAGGGGCAATGCATTACACAGGCATGGAAGCTATGGAGACTGAAGCTGCCATGACCTACGATTTTGGCTTCTTCTTACTCTCCATCCTTTGCGCCTGGCTGTTTGCGATGGTTGCCATTTACATGGTGATTTACATACAGCGTAAAAATATTCGCGGGCAATTAGGATTGGTGGGCTGTGCCATGGTGATGGGCATGGCCATCGCGGGCATGCACTATGTGGCAATGTATGCGGTGCATTATTATTTGCCTGTAACATTTATTCCCTCAGAGACCGGGGGCCACGCTGAACCAGCCATTCTCGCACTGGCTATTACAACACTGGTGTTTGTCATTTTTGCAACAACGCTGCTGGGGTCAATTTTTGACAAGCGTTTACAGGCTGCTGAGCTTACAGCCAAAGTCAGTGCAGCCAGAGAGAAAGACATCGTGGAAAACCTGGCTGACGGCTTGCTGGTGGTAAATGAAAATGGCCGGATTACCGGCGTGAATACTGTCGGACTCAGTTTGTTTGGATATAAAGATGCAGACCAGTTACGCAACGAAGATATTACAAAGATCCTGCCCGGATTCGATATCCGGCTGCTGACAGGAGACGGTGAAGAGGGGAAGCAACAACACGTCATGCAACTGGACGGTAAACGGTCGGACGGCACTACCTTTCATTGCGAAATGAATTTTTCTCCTATGACCGTGGTTGTGCAGAACATGCATCTGTTCAACGTGGTTATCCGTGATATCACCCAACGACTTATGCTGGAAGACCAGTTGCGGCAGGCGCAGAAAATGGAATCCATCGGCCAGCTTGCTGCCGGTATTGCTCATGAAATAAATACCCCTACGCAGTATGTGTCAGACAATATCTTCTTCTTAAAAGGCGCATCTGAAACCGGCATTTCTGTGATGAAAACCGTTCATGCGCTTCTTAACAGTAAGGATGAAGCCGAACAGGCTTTAATAAGAGCAGAACTTGAAGCTCTGATGAAGGGTGAAGATATAGAGTTCCTTATTGACGAGATGCCGGTGGCGTTCGATCAGTCGGTTGAAGGCTTGCAGCGCATTGCCAAAATCGTCGGGGCGATGAAGTCATTTTCCCATTCCGGTGACGAAAAAATGCATAAGGTCGACCTGAAAGAGGCGATTTCCTCAACCATTACGGTGGCCCGGGGAGAGTGGCGTTATGTGGCCGACCTTGAAGCGGAGTTTTCTGAAGACGTGCCGCTGGTGACCTGCAGCAGAGATGAAGTGAATCAGGTGGTACTCAACTTTATTGTCAATGCCGCCCACGCTGTAGAAGAAAAGTTTGGCCGTGAACGGATAGAAAAAGGTTTGATTCAGGTGCGTGTGTATCCTGCGGATGACACGGTGGTCATTGAGATTACCGATAATGGAACAGGTATGAGTAAAGAGGTATGCAAACGCATTTTTGAACCGTTCTTTACGACCAAGCCGCCCGGTAAAGGAACAGGGCAGGGGCTTTCACTGGCCTATGCAGTGATTATAGAAAAGCACAAAGGCCAGATATTAGTTAACAGTGAAATTGGACTGGGAACTACCTTTAAAATTGTTTTACCGGTGGAACACCCGCAGACCGTTGAAAGTGAGCTCAGTGATGAAAATACTCTTTGTTGATGATGAAAAAATGGTGCTCAACGGCCTTAAACGGGCGTTGTATCAGACCGGCTGGAAAATTAGTATTGCTGACTCGCCGCAAAAAGGGCTGGAGGCTATCGCGTCCGATACGCCTGATGTGGTCATTACCGATATTATGATGCCGGTGATGAACGGTGTTGAATTTCTTGAGAAAGTGAGCGAAGGCAACCCGGTGATCAGTCGATTCGTGTTATCAGGCCAGGCGAATGAGAGTTTAATACTGCAGGGAAGTCAGGTGTCTCACTGCTGGTTTACAAAACCCTGTTCACATGGTTTGCTGACTCAGCATTTGCGTGCGGTTGAGGAAGTGAATCAGACATTTCCGGATAGTGCTGCTTGTCAGTCGATGGCAGCCAGTTCGCCTTTGTTTAATTCTTTTACCTTGCTTAAACAGTTCATGCAGTGCGTCAATTCCAATTTGTGCGAGCTCACAGCATCTGCGCGGCCTGACATCAATGATAATATGAAAAAGGCCGTGTCTCTTTGTGGCGAACGTTTTTTCGGGCAGGGAGATTACAGTGATTTCAAAGATGCATCATTGAAACTGACGCTGGGGGAGAGCCAGTTTTATGCGTTGTTGTTCACCGCTGAGTTAATGATGCGGCTGCCGGGTTTATTAGACGAACCTGCAGTTGGCGCCAGGCTGGAACAGGCACTTTCCCGGTGCAAAGACCATGTTACCCCTCTTAACGCACTGGTTCTGATGATCATGGCGTTGAAAGAGGATTTGCTGGCCGGTGTGACCATCCCGGCAAAAGTTTCACCCCGACAGGCATTGTTATTTATGCTGCATATGTGGAACTTACCTTACCCCATCATCCACACCGTATCGGAAAAGGTGTCCTGAGGCGCTTTTTTCATCACTAAACTTGCAATTAAAGCGTAGATCAGTATAATGCCGCGGCCTTCTTGTTGGCGCTGATTTTTCAGTGCTTTCAACGAGGTAAGTTAACGGTAACGCTACAACGAGTTTGAGGCAACTATGGTTACTATTCGTTTACAGCGTGGTGGCGCGAAAAAGCGTCCATTTTATCAAGTAGTTGTGGCTGACAGCAGCCGCGCAAGAAACGGTCGTTTCATCGAAAACGTCGGTTTCTTCAACCCAACTGCACAAGGTCAGGCAGAACGTCTGCGTTTAGATCTTGAGCGTGTTGAATACTGGGTTGGTGTTGGCGCGAGCTTATCTGAGCGCGTTAACAGCTTGGTAAAAGAAGCTAAAAAAGCGGCAGCGTAAGCTGTCCTTAATCTGGTAGGTAAAGATGAGTCAAGCGTCTGACAAAGTGATTATTGGCAAGATCGGGGCATCGTATGGTGTGAAAGGTTGGGTCAAGATCAACAGCTTTACTGATGTACCAGAAGGTATTTTTGACTATTCACCGTGGCAACTCAGTGATGGTAAAGAATACCGGATTGATCAGTGGCGACCCCACGGTAAAAGTCTGGTGGCGAAAGTTGTCGGTGTAGAGAGTCGTGATGACGCAGAGCGCATCAAGAATCTGGACATCGCAATTAACGAAAACCAGTTACCTGAACTTGGTGAAGGTGAATTTTACTGGCGGGAGCTCACCGGCATGCAGGTAGTAACTACGCAAGGTTACGATTTGGGTGTGGTGAAAGATGTGTTTAACACTGGCGCAAATGACGTTTTGCAGGTCCGCGCCAAAGTGAATGACGCATTTGGTCAAAAAGAAAGATTATTGCCGTATGTGATGGACTCCGTCATTAAATCGGTAGATAAGGCTGCAAGTGTGATTACGGTAGACTGGGATCCGGGGTTCTAGTGACTGCGGAGAAATGGTTCGGCGTTATCAGTTTGTTTCCTGATATGTTCGCACCCTTCATGCAACAAGGCGTTGTGGGACGGGCAGTGAAATCAGGCATTCTGGATGTCGACATGTTTAACCCACGTGATTACACACACGATCGTCATCGTACTGTCGATGATCGCCCTTATGGCGGTGGTCCGGGTATGTTGATGATGGTGAAGCCTTTAACTGACGCCATCGCCGCGGCGAAACAAGCCGGCGGTGAACATGCAAAGGTGATTTACTTATCACCACAGGGTAAAAAGCTGGATCAGGCAGGGGTTAAACGCCTTGCCACTAACGACCGCATGATATTTATCTGCGGGCGTTATGAAGGAATCGATGAGCGCGTCATTGAGGCCCATGTTGACGAAGAATGGTCAGTAGGGGACTACGTGCTAAGCGGCGGCGAACTGCCAGCGCTTGTGCTCATGGATGCTGTAGCCAGAATGGTTCCGGGTGTACTCGGTCATCAGGCTTCTGCCATTGAAGATTCTTTCACCGACGGGTTACTGGATTGTCCGCACTATACGCGGCCTGAAGTACTCGACGGTAAAGCGGTTCCTCCTGTGTTGTTGAGCGGTGATCACGAAAAAATCAGACAGTGGCGACAGATGCAATCGCTGGGAAGAACCTGGCAGCGTCGCCCCGAGTTATTAAACCACCTAGCTCTGACTGAGGAGCAGCAGCGTCTTCTTGAAGTATTCAAGTCGCAGTTGCAGCAAGATGACAGTTAACTAGGACGAGAGGATATGATGAGCAAAGTCAGTCAAGATATCATCAAGAAAATTGAGCAAGCACAGCTAAAAACTGATGTACCTGAGTTTGGTCCAGGTGACACAGTAGTTGTTAAAGTTCGCGTTACCGAAGGTGACAAAGAGCGTCTTCAGGCTTATGAAGGTGTTGTTATCGCTAAACGTAACCGTGGTCTGCACTCGTCTTTTACCGTGCGTAAAATTTCTAGCGGCGAAGGCGTTGAGCGTGTGTTCCAAACACACAGCCCGGCAGTTTCTTCAATTGAAGTGAAACGTCGCGGTGCGGTTCGTCGTGCTAAGCTTTACTATCTACGTGAGCGTTCAGGTAAATCTGCACGTATCAAAGAGAAGCTTAACTAAGATTACTAATCCTTGCGTTACTGTTAACTATGAAAAAGCCCGCTTTAAGCGGGCTTTTTTGTGTCTTCTGAAAAAACCTTTACAGCCAGCCTTTCTGTTCTGCGATTCTGGCTGCATCAACACGGTTTGTTGCCCCGAGTTTGGCAATGGACTCTGAGAGATAATTTCGAATCGTGCCTTCTGACAGAAATAACTGAGATGCAATTTCTTTGGTTTTTAATCCGTCGCTGGCGAGTTTCAGCGCCTTACGCTCCTTTTCAGACAGGGGGTTATTGTCATCTAATGCCAGTAAAGCGAGCTCAGGATCAATGACACGTTCTCCACGATAGATTTTCCTTAACGCTGAGATGAGATAATCACTGTCAGATTCTTTTAAAATAAAGCCTTTTGCACCAAGCTGCATAGCCCGTTTAATATAACCGGGTTTAGAAAATGTCGTCATAAATACCACAGTGCCGGCAAAACCTGAGTCCTGTAACTTACGGGCCATGTCCAGGCCACTCAGATTTGGCATTTCGATGTCAGACAAAATCATATCCGGATGAGGATTGTTACTAAGCCATGAGATGGCAGCTTCCCCGTCCACACACTTTCCGGTGACTGTGATGTCATCTTCCAGATCCAGTAAACTGGCGATAGCATCCCGCACCAGTGACTGGTCTTCGACAATGAGTAACGAAATAGCCTGCATAGTTATTCTCCGGTGTGTAAGGTCAGTCTGACCCTTGTTGCGTCGCCACTCGTTATCGACATCTCTGCACCTATTAAGCCGGCGCGTTCTCTGATGCCAGTCAGTCCATTTCCCGCATCAATAACCGCATGCTTACCATTATCTTCAATCGTTATCGCTAACATTCCGTTTTCCCGCTGAGCTGAAAGACTCACAAGATTCCCCTTGCTGTGCCGCAAAATATTGGTAAATACTTCTTTTACGACCAGCGCGAGATGAGATTCTTGCAAGGCGCTGAGTCCGCTAAATGCATCGTCGTTAACAGAGGCGTTAACTGCAAAGCCCAGTTCAGAGAGTGCGCGGGTGTTTTTGGTAATTTCTTCCGAAACGCTGAGTTTTTTCAGGTCGCTGACTGCATGACGGATCTCGCTTAAAAGAGACTGGGAAAGATGTGCAAGTGCTTTTACTTCCCCGTGCGCTTCCTGCGTACGGCCTTTTTCGATGAGTTTCCCCGCTAGCTGTGCTTTCAGTGACATGCTGCTTAGTGCGTGGCCGGCAATGTCATGGAGGTCACGGCCAATGCGTTCCCTTTCTGCAATAGCACTGAGCGCACTCAGTGACTCTGCGTGTCTGGCATCTTTGAGCTGGCTCCTGGTTTCCTTACGTTCCATTACGCCAAAGCAAAAAAGTACAAGCAGGTTAATTAATGAAGCGAGAAAAAATAGCAGGTGATCATCAAACCAGAATAATTGTAAGCCTGTTAAGGACAAACCGGTAAACAGTACAAATGCGATACCGGCGGAAACCGGGTAGTAGTAGCCGGCAATATATGCAATAAAGCCAAATAGTACAGACGCTCCCGGATTGTAAAAGCTGATGGTAAATGACAGGGCCGTCAAAGCCGACAAAGGCAGGGGCAGGGTAGAGAGCTTGCAGTGAATGGCAAGCAGATACAGAGCCACAAACAGGATGTATCCGCAGCCAAAGATCATTAACTCCCGGGGAGCAACTGATTCAGCATAAAAAAGAGGAACAAAATAAGATAACGAGAAAATTAATGAACTGTAAGACCATTTTTTCTTGGATCCTTCCGACAGTAACGGTAGCTGAGCAGCATGCATAACTGATGAATTCCTTCCTTATTGGAATACGACGGCAGATTTGCTGGTAATTAATAGTGTACCCGAAAGTATGAGCACTATTCCCGCAACAGCGTAAGTGTCGAATTTTTGGTTCCAAAATACAACTGACGCGGTGACAATAAGCGCAATGCCCATTCCCGACCATATTGCATAGGCGACACCAATACCCATATTTTTTAATACGGCCGCAAATATCATTCCTGAGATTGCATAAAGAGCAATTGACGCAGAGCCATAATGCCATTTTTCCCAGCCGTCCGACATTTTTAAACAAAGTGTGGCAGCAACTTCTGTGAAAATGGCGCAAGCAAGTAATACATAAATCATGGTGTTCTCCTTATTCTGCAAGCCGGGCTTGCAGCGGGTTAAGTTCTGGTAAAATGTACTCAATGTTGAAGCATGTTCAGTATGGCTTGCGCGGTTGCCTGTTGTAAGTCACAAACATCATCAGTGTCAGATGACAAATGTCATGATAAATAATGATTATCTAATGTTAATGATAATAATTATTATTTGAAATTCGCTATGTCCTCTTTATAATGTCGTCCGAATTTTCACTTTGGTTAAGAGCAGGTTTCACAATGACTAAAAAGCACATTTTTGCGCTTTCACCTATCATGCTGGCAATGGCTGTACAGGCGCAGAATGCTGATGCAGACAACAACGGTGCGCAAGCGGATGAAGACAATATCGAAGTAATCCGAATTGTTGAAAGTCGCGTTCAGCGTATCAGTTCAGGCGCGACTGGCCTGGGTCTGGACAGCTTTGATACGCCACAGTCGCTGTCGATTCTGGAATCTGATCTGATTGAAGACTACCGCTTAAGTGATATCAACAGCCTGTTTAAACAGGTGACAGGTATTAACGTCGACCAGTCTGAAACCGACCGGACATACTTCAACGCCCGTGGTTTTGACATCACCAGTATGCACATTGACGGCTCCGGCATTCCTTTCGGCGATATTTTTGTCGGCGATCTGGATACGGCGATTTATGAAAAGGTCGAGTTTATCCGTGGTTCAAACGGTCTGATCACCGGCCTGGGTAATCCGTCCGGTACGGTAAACTACGTGCGCAAACGCCCCGGTAACGAAACCGAAGCCAGTGTTGACTTTACACTGGGACGCTGGGCATCCATGCGAACTGTGGCTGATGTATCCACACCACTGACTGATTCCGGCAGCTGGGCAGCCCGTGTGGTGGTGGCCCATCAGAACAAAGAAAGCTGGCTGAACCTGTATGAAAATGAACGTAATGTGTTTTACGGTATCGTTGACGGACAGCTGAGTGACAGCGTGACTGTGATGTTCGGCTATTCGCATCAGGACAACAACAGTGACGGTGTAACCTGGGGCGCTGTGCCTCTGATTTATTCAGACGGTACTCAAGTCGACTTTGACCGCTCTACCACGACAGCAATGGACTGGACATACTGGGATACCCTGAATAAAACCGCCTTTGCCGAACTGAACTGGTTTATTAACGATAACCTGCAATATACGTCGAAGCTGAACCACATCCGTTATGAAGATCATTCTGCGTTATTCTATACCTACTCCAACACGGGTTTAGAGGCAGACACAGGGCTGGGAATGCTGGGTTATCCCGGCAGATTTGATGCCGAAGATAAAACCTTAATCTGGGATAACAATCTGCAGGGCGTGTTTCAGGCCTGGGGCAGGGAACATACATTTAATGTCGGTATCAGTCTGGCTGATGCAGAAACCAGCGATCTGGATGCCGGTGCACTGAGTGGCTTTGATGTAATGCCTGCTCTGCCGGGCTGGACGGGAACTGAAGTGGCACTCCCTGAGTGGGCGGCTCCTTATCAGGCCGGTTATACCGATATTTCACTGAACCGTTTCTACGGCTCAATGCAACTGGCAGTGACTGACGCACTGGACCTGGTGCTTGGTGTCAGCTTTGTAGATTATGAAAACGAGGGAGAATCCTGGGGCGCGTCTACTTCTACTACTGAAGATGGCAGCAGCCCGTATATCGGCTTTACCTGGGAAGTGCTGGAAGGCCTGAATGTTTACGGCAGCTACAGCGATATTTACCAGCCACAGTATTACCTGAATGAAGATCTTCAGCCTCTGGGTTCAGCAGAAGGCCGCAGCTATGAAATGGGCGTTAAGAAAGAGTTCGCAAACAACTTCCTGCTGACTGTTGCACTGTTCAGAACGGAACAGGAAAACCTGTATGAATTCATCGAATACGGCGATGGTGACGGTGTTGATGATGACGATTACTCTGATGACTTTAATTATGCGCTGTACCGTGGTGTAACCGTAGACTCAAACGGTTTTGAAGTAGAACTGTCCGGTGCAATCACTGATGAGTTATCCGTTCAGGGTGGTTTAACGGTGCTGAGCATGGATGAAGAGAACGGCGATGAAGCCCGTACCTTTATTCCCCGTCGTACTTTTAAGATGCTCGCGGATTATGCGCCCGTGTGGAATGAAAAGCTGAATATGGGTCTGTCTGCCCGGTATCAGAGTGAAACTTATTTCACATCAGGTTATGGCCGTATTACTCAGGATGCATACGCTGTGCTGGGCGGTTATGTGACCTACAGCTTCAGTGATAATCTGTCTTTCAGCCTGAATCTGGATAACATTACTGACGAGAAATACCTCAGCTCAGTAAGAACCGAGCAGGCATTCTACGGATCACCCACAAACTACAGTCTGACGGTTAGCTGGGATTATTAATCCCTGCTGACGATGTAACAAAATGCCCGCCTGAGTAGCGGGCATTTTTGTGTCTGTGATAGGCTTTCTCTTCCCCATCTTTGCAGGCATTCCTGAATGGAAAACGGTACTTCACTTTTACAGCACAACCCTGAATTTCTGAACATGCTGGCAGGGGAGTGGTATCTCACTAATGATGCCGGCCTCAGGCAAGCCAGGGCACAGGCAAAACAGCTGTGTCATCAGGCTGACGTTCTCTCAGGAACGGAAAAGTCACAGGTACTCAGTCAACTTATTCCCGGTGCCACGGGCTTACAGACAGGTCGTCACTTCAATTGTGATTACGGTTTTCAAATTGCTTGCAGGGGGGTGTTTACCGCTGGTTGTTATTTGACCATTCTTGATGGCGCTTCTGTGGAAACCGGCGATAATGTAAGGGCCGGAGATAATGTGGTTATTGCCACCGTTGAGCATCATAAAGATCCGCAAAAGCGACTTGCCGGATGGCAACGGGCACGTCCTGTGGTGATAGGGAGTAATGTAACTATCGGAAATGGCGTAACAATTCTGCCGGGCACCGTAATAGAAGACAATACAGTCATCCCCGACGGCGCAGTCGCAGGCCGGCGATAACCTGGTCTTTAGAACGATTTTGCCGGCGTAGTGTCAAAAAAGTCTCCGGTGGTGGTTGCGGCCTTTATCAAAAATTGATAAAAAGTCAACGAGCTACGCCAATAAAGATTTTTATATTCTGTAAACTTAGATTTACATCGTGAGCGGGCAGTTAAAATACCGTGTAGCGCCGGCGGCAATTTTGCAAAAGGTCACTGCAGGCAGGCCAACCAATTTTATTTTATGAAGAGAGTCTCATGATTAAGGACACCGTTAACAACGTACACGTCAGTGCTGAACAGGTACTGATCACTCCGGATGATTTAGCTAAAGAATTGCCGGTTTCTGATAAAGCCCTTTCGGCTATCTCTGAATCCAGAAAAATTATTTCCGATATTATTCATGGCCGTGACCACCGTTTACTGGTGATCTGTGGTCCCTGTTCCATTCACGACATCGACGCTGCGAAAGATTATGCGCTGCGCCTGAAAGAACTTCATGAGTCGTGCAAAGATACCCTGTTCATCGTTATGCGGGTGTATTTCGAAAAACCACGTACAACCACAGGTTGGAAAGGGCTGATAAATGACCCGCATCTGGACGGTACGTTTGATATTGAAACCGGCCTGCGTAAAGCCCGTGAATTACTGATCTGGTTAGCAGAGCTGGAAATCCCTGTTGCGACAGAAGCGCTGGATCCAATCAGTCCGCAATATCTGGCAGAGCTGTTCAGCTGGAGCGCTATCGGTGCCCGTACTTCAGAGTCTCAGACCCACCGTGAAATGGCATCAGGTCTGTCTATGCCTGTCGGATTCAAAAACGGTACAGACGGCAGTCTGGATATTGCAGTGAATGCATTGAAATCCGCTGCTTCCGGTCACAGCTTTATGGGTATTAACAAGCAGGGGCAGGTAGCGGTGATTTCTACCAGTGGTAACCCTGACGGCCATATCATTCTGCGTGGCGGTAAACAGCCAAACTACGACTCTGTTTGTGTATCTGATTGCGAAGTTGATTTGGAAAAAGCCGGTCTGACTGCCGGACTGATGGTGGATTGCAGTCACGCCAACTCCTCCAAAGATTACCGTCGTCAGCCGCTGGTTGCACAGAACGTGGTTAATCAGATTCTGGAAGGTAACCAGTCGATTATCGGTATTATGCTTGAAAGTCATATTAACGCCGGTAACCAGAAAGGTGATGGTGTGCCTGTTGACGAGCTGGAGTACGGTGTGTCAATCACTGACGGTTGTATTGACTGGGAAACCACAGATACACTTATCACCCAAACCAGAGATAAGCTGATAACTGTGTTACCATTGCGCCAAAATAAACGGTCTGCTGTAGCCTGAAGCTGCAGCGCCTCTCTTCAGAGTCGCAACATGACGGATCATTCCAGTAAACTGGCCGCGCTGCGGTCAGGTATTGACGAGCTCGATGCTGAGCTCGTTTCTTTATTATCCCGGCGGGCAAAACTGACCACTCAGGTAGGTCAAATTAAAGCGGAAACAGGCATGCCTGTGTATGTGCCCGAGCGGGAAAAAGAACTCATTGCCTCAAGACGTGCCGATGCAGAAGCTGCCGGTGTATCGCCTGATTTAACCGAAGATTTACTGCGCAGGATCATGCGTGAGTCTTATCACACCCAGAATAACCGCTACCGCTGTATTAATCCTGATATTCAGCAGGTTGTTATTGTCGGTGGTGCCGGTGCGCTGGGTAAAGTCATCGTCAGTCTGTTTGAAAAGTCCGGTTATCCGGTGGCAGTGGTAGAAAAAGACGACTGGTCAAAACCGGAAACGGAACAGCTTTTTGCGCGGGCAGATCTGGTGATCGTTGCCGTACCTATTACACTGACTGAAGCGGTGATCAGACAACTGGATGCATTGCCTGAACATTGTGTGCTGGCTGACATCACCAGTATTAAAGTGAAGCCTCTGACCACCATGCTGTCGTGCCACAAAGGTCCGGTGGTGGGTTTACACCCCATGTTCGGACCCGATGCGCCCGGTATGATAAAGCAAGTTGTGGTGGTATGTGATGGCAGGGGAGAAGCCAGCTATCAGTGGTTGATTGAGCAAATGCGCACCTGGGGTGCCACTGTTCATCACAGCACGGCAGAAGAGCACGATCGGGCAATGGCCTTTATTCAGGTAATGCGCCACTTCAATACATTTGTTTATGGCGCCCATTTGCAGGGTGAAAACCCGGATCTCGAAACTCTGACAGTATTCAGTTCACCGATTTATCGTCTTGAACTGGCAATGGTAGGCCGCCTGTTCGCTCAGTCGCCGCAACTCTACGCAGACATCATCTTCAATAATCCTGATAACTTTGCGTTGTTAAAGCGTTTTCATGAGCGTTTCGGACAAGCATTATCGTTATTAGAAAAAGGCGATAAACAGGCATTTATCGATGAGTTTGACCGCATTGGCAGCTGGTTCGGAGATTACGCGAAAAAATGTCTTGTCGACAGTAAACAGCTTTTATTAAAAGCCGACGATGATGAGATGTTGAGGAAAAATTAATTATCTTTATTTGATATTTAATTAATAGAGAAAGGTGGACGTTTGTCTGCCTTTTTTGTTTTGTATGATATTTAACTTAAATTCGTCGAATTAAAAGATCATTTTATAATTAATTCAAGGTTAGTGTTTACTATCAATAAAGTGACTGTTTAGTTGGGCTTTATTTAGGTTTTACTGATGTGTGTAAAACTTATTTATCCACTGTCTTTAAAATGTAATTAAAAGTAAAAAATGGAATTTTTGTCGCTATTTCCCCTTTTGTAAATTGATTTACACAGCTGGATTATGGTTTATTCCCCGCCGCGATTTCAGTCGCACAAATATAACCATCAATAATCAGAACTTCGTAATTGTCTGATTTCAGATAATGCAAATAGTTCAGGGGAACTAAAAAGTGAACATCAATCCTAAAATCGCCCAATCGATTAAAATTGCATTTGCAATGGGAGCAGCTTCAACCCTTCTAACGACAACACACGCCTTCGCACAGGATACAGCCACAGCTGAACAGCAGGTTGAAAAAGTGCAGGTTACCGGCTCACGCATTAAGCGTACCGACATGGAAACGGCCAGTCCCGTTGCAATCATCAGCGCTGAAGACATTTCTTTAGGCAGCTACACGTCGGTTGAACAGGTTTTACAACAAAGTCCTGCTGCCAGTGGTATGGCAACAGGTGCCGCATCAAACAACGGCGGTGTGGGTGCTGCCCGCATTAACCTGCGTGGTTTAGGCGCCAACCGTACACTGGTACTGGTTAACGGCCGCAGAATGGTAAATTCCGGTACCGGCGCAGACTCTTCAGTTGACCTTAACACTATCCCGCTGGCGGCAATCAAGCGTATTGAAGTACTGAAAGACGGTGCTTCTGCGGTATACGGCTCAGACGCTGTTGCCGGTGTGGTTAACATCATTACAAAAGACGACTTTGAAGGTTTTCAGATTGATGTCGGTTATGCAGGCAGTGATGAGGGTGATGCCAACACAGGTAACATCAGTATTGTAACCGGTGCCGGCGGTGATAAAGGCAATATCGTTCTGGGTATCAGTTATGTTGACCGTGGCTCTGCTATGCAGGGTGATCGTGGTTTCTCTGCCTGTCCTGACAACGATTATGATGCAGAAGGTAACTGCCAGTCAGGCAGTTCCTATGTACCGGGTGGTGCATACAATGCCGGCGACGGCTGGGGAACACTGGACAGTGATAAGAACTTCTCTGAAGGATACACGCCTTACAACTACTCTGAGCGTTCTTATCTGTACACGCCGCAGGAACGTATCGGCTTATTCGCGAACGGTAATTACAACCTGACTGATGATGCACAGGCATACATGGAATTTTTGTATACCAAGCGTACATCCACGCAGCAAATGGCACCTTCTCCGATCAGTGCAACCCTGACCGCTGATGCTACAGGTAACCCTTTCGGTGTCGCAACCTCCATGCGTCGTCGTATGACAGAAGTGGGTGACCGGGTTTTCGATCAGACCACAGATACCATCCGTTCAGTCGTCGGATTCCAGGGCTATCTGGATATCGGTAACGGTTTTGACTGGGATGTGTCTTACACCTACGGCCGTAACGATGCGACAGACCGTTCTTCCAATTACATCAACCTGACTAAAATTTATCAGACCATGGACACTGATGTGTGTGACGATGTCACCATTCCTTGTCAGGACTGGTTCGCCACTGAAGGCAATATTACTCAGGAAACTCTGGATTACATCACTTATACCGACCAGGCATCCGGTGGTAACCAGTTTACTTCCTGGAATGTAAACCTGTCGGGAGAGCTTTTTGAACTGCCAGCCGGTTTCGTCGGCTTTGCCGGTGGTGCGGAATACCGTAAAGAGAAAGGCTGGTATCAGCCTGATGCGGTAACTGTTGCAGGTGATGGCAGCGCCTCGGCGCAGGATCCTACATCCGGCGGCTACGACACCACGCAGGTTTACGCAGAATTTGCTGTGCCTTTACTGGCTGACGTCCCCGGAGCAGAAGAGCTGTCTCTTGATGCCGCTATCCGCTGGTTTGATTACAGCACGTTTGATTCTGATATCACCTGGAAGCTGGGTTTGACCTGGCGTGTAAACGAAGATCTGATGTTCCGTGGTGTGGCGTCTACTGCATTCCGTGCACCCACCGTCGATGAACTGTACGGCGGTAATGTGGGTTCTTTCGATTACCTGGTTGATCCGTGCTCAGGCTACGGCAGCCTGGATACTGCGTCAAACGTATATCAGGCCTGTAATGCGCAGATTGGTAACACCTCTTATGCGTACACGGATTCTCAGATTGAAAATACCTATGTGACCATTGATAACCTGAGCCCGGAAGAGGCTGATACTTACACATTAGGTGTGGTGTACAGCCCGTCTTTTGTGGAAGGCTTATCAATGACACTGGATTATTTCACCATTGAATTGAGCAACGCTATTTCCCGTATCGATACACAGTCTTATCTGGACAGCTGTTACGGTGGGGATGAAGAAGCTTGTAGTGTACTGAGCATCGTCCGTGACGATATCACCGGTAACATTGATTACATGGAATCACCGCTAACTAACGTGGGTACCCTGAAAACCCGTGGTGTTGATGCCAATGTGACCTATAACTTCGACGCACTGGGTCTCAACTGGAACGTTAACTGGGATACCACCCGTCTGCTTGAGTACACCGAAGACAATGTGGAATACACGGGTAAAATCGACGGTAACAACGGTGGATTTGCAGAGTGGAAGTCTAACTTTGCGATTAAAGCCGGTACTGATGACTGGAAGCTGCGCTGGAAGATGCGTTACATCGGTGGCATGACAGACGATTACTATCTGGAATCGTACGGTCTGATGACTGATGTGGGTACTGTGGTGTACCACGATGTTTCAGGTGAATACTACATCAATGATCAGTGGTCAGTGTCTGCCGGTATTGACAACCTGTTTGATAAAACACCTCCGTACCTGTATTCGTACAACGATATGAACACCGTACCGGAAGTTTACGACGTGCTGGGCCGTTATTTACACGCCCGCATCACTGCACGCTTCTAAGCTTTGTGCAATATGAGTAAAGCAAGTCCTCAAACATGCTTGCTTTACTCTGATTGAACTGCGCAACCGGTCGTCTCCCTGGTACCGTGTTGCGCTTTTTTTAGTTAAAAGCTGAATGTGCGGCTGACACTGGCAAACAATCTTGCATCCGCCGTGTCGTAACTCAATGTTGTATCCTCCGCTGCAATCTCGATGTCAAAACCATGAAACTGCGTCTGATACGCCACTTTGTAATGCACATAACTGCTGTCACCGGTATCCCACTGATATTTTTCTTCATCCAGTGAATGAGAGTTATCAACCGTCAGCTGTATTGCATGGTTGTCTGCAATACTGAACGTATGGGCGACTTTCCCGATGACATGATCTGCGCCGGTACCGAAATAATCCCACGAATACCACAGTGTGGTTTCTGTTATACCCAGACGGTGGGTAAAAATCAGTTTTCCGTACATCTCCGGGTAGTTATATTCGCTGGCTGCAGAGCTGCCATAATAGCTGTAGTAAGCAATACCGAAATCAGCATCTGTTGATTCATTCAGTGACTGATAATAACCAGTGTAAAAATCCAGTTCGCGGTTTGCTGCATCGCCGTAATCCACATTGGACGTCCAGCTGCCAGCATACCAGCCGTTGTCAGCTGCATAGTCGATACTGCCCTGAAGGGCAGGATTATTCTGCGTCTGACTTACTCCGTTAAACATGTAATCAGAGGCGCCGGTTACCGTCGCTGACCAGTCCGCCAGCGCGGAGGGTGCAACGGCAAGTGAGCAAATCGCTACCATTTTTGAATATGTAAACTGCATATATTCTCCTTACTGCATGGTTTCGATTTTTTCAAAATCGAGTTCATTTTCTTTCGGTGAGCTGTCTATTTTTCTGACCGGTGTGAATTTCTTGTACAGAATATAGCCCAGACAGCAATAGAACAGGGCAATCACCAGTGCGCCGACCCACTGAATTTTCAGGAAGTCGATTTTGAACAGCATGGTCAGTGCTGCCAGTGCGATGAAGTTCAGGAAAAAGTATTTCCACTTACCCAGTCGTCCTGACGACAGGTTCAGGTTGTCGGTATACAGACGAATGAGGGAATCCAGCGAGTTGATCACAAACACAATGCCTACAAACACCATGGCGATGTTGCGGATCCCGGTGGTATCCAAACCTGCCTCGTGATAGTGATACAGCACACCAAACCACAGTGCGATGGGAATCGAGGGGAAGATCAACATTGCTGACAGTACCTGCCAGGTTTTTAAGCCGCCGACGAAGCGGGAAGTAAACTGACCAATCATGATGCTCCAGGCAAACCACCAGAACAGATAAAACGCGTGATAATTATTCAGCGGGAACAGAAAGTGCTCGATATTTGCAAAATAGCCGCCCAGCAGGGATGTGGCAGCGAAGTATTCCGAAATGTCACTTTTACCCCACAAGAAAGCACCGCCCCACATGAATGCGATGAGCGAAATAAACAACCAGGTCGTAGAAACACTTAAAATTCTGACGTATTTAATATCTGTGCTGCTGTATACCGAAAAAGCGATGGCTGCGAACACGATAAGATAAAACACAGGTACTATGGACTCGCCATCTCCGAGGGACGGTAAATACCATGGCAGGTTTTTAAGAAGCAGGAACGCCGTAAATGCACAGGTACCGATGATCACCACGTTATTGATGAACTTTACCCAGCTGATTTCAAAGAATTTTACCTTCGGCTCGATGACACAAAAGTAAAAACAGGTAACAAAGTAAAAGGCCCAGATAAAGAAGCCCCAGAACCCGAACTCAATGGCGAGAGGGTTAGTAAAGGCATACTCCGGGTTTGCCGGGGTATCGGCATAGGTACTGAACTCCGTCAATGGAAACATGATCAGTCCTACATCCAGTCCTGAAGTAAACAGAATGGAAATGAAGGTCAGTGTTTTCACCGGCGTCACACCGATCATGGTTAAGTTGCCCCATTTCCACAAAATGAAAACAATGGCGATAAGGGTTAGCGCGATACCCGCGCTTAACCATAAATTCATAGGTTACTCCTGATTGTTCACCGGCGTTTCAACGCCCATTACACCCATATCTCTGCTGCGCTGACGTTGCTTCCACTTAAGATCGCCGAGCACATCCCGGTTCTCTGAGGCCAGTGGTTCATTACCCAGGATCAGATCGGCAGCCCGCTCAGCCACCATGATGGTCGGTGCATTCAGGTTGCCGTTAGGAATGGTGGGGAAGATGGACGAGTCAACTACGTGCAGATTAGCGATACCGTGTACCCGGGTTTGTGAGTCGACAACGGCCATATCATCCTCACCCATTTTGCATGAGCAGGAGGGGTGATAGGCACTTTCCACCGCCCGGCGGACAAATGCATCGATTTCTTCATCAGTCTGTACCTGCTTGCCGGGCTGGATTTCTTCGCCGCGGTACTTGTCAAAGGCAGGCTGGTTGATGATTTCACGGGTCAGCCTGACGCAGGCACGGAAGCCTTCTATGTCATCCTGATGTTGCAGGTAGTTGAACTGTATTGCCGGAGCCTGTGAAGGATCTGCTGACTTTACATGCACGAATCCACGGCTCTTTGGTTTGTTGTGGCCAATGTGCACCTGGAAGCCGTCACCTTTTACTGCACTTTTCCCATCGTAACGCATGGCGGCGGGTAAAAAGTGATATTGCAGATCAGGCCATTCCACACCTTCTTTCGAGCGGATAAAGCCGCAGGACTCAAAGTGATTGGTGGCACCGAGGCCATCTTTAAACAGCAGCCAGCGGGCTCCGATCAGGCCTTTTGAAAACCAGTCCAGTTTGCGGTTCAGTGTGACAGGTTCTTTGCAGTAGAACTGAAAATAAAACTCCAGATGGTCCTGCAGGTTTTCTCCCACACCGGGTAAGTGATGCTGACAATCAATACCGGCTTTTTCGAGTACGTCGCGGTTACCGATACCGGATAGTTGCAACAAATGAGGAGATCCGATGGAACCGGCACTGAGAATAACAGCCTTGCTTGCAAACGCTTTTTCAGTGCCGTCTTTGCCGGTGAACTGAATACCTTTTGCGACTTTGCCTTCAAGCAGGACTTTTTCAACAGTCGCCAGGGTCACAATAGTCAGGTTGTCACGGTGCTTAACCGGATCCAGATAAGCCCTTGCGGCAGAGCAACGTTTTCCGCCTTGCACGGTCATGTGCATCGGGCCAAAACCTTCCTGCTGTGCGCCGTTGTAATCGAGCGTTTCTGCATAACCCGCCTGTTTGCCCGCTTCAATGAAAGCGGTATAAAGGGGGTTCTGCATCTGGTTGCCATTATTTGTTCCCAGCGGGCCGTCTTCTCCGCGGTAGGCGTTGGCACCTTCGTACCAGTCTTCAGCACGTTTAAAATAGGGCAGACAATGTTGATAATCCCATTGCTCAGCACCGTGCTCTGCCCATTCATCAAAGTCACGGGCATGGCCCCGTACGTACACCATACCGTTTATTGATGATGAGCCGCCCAGCACCTTTCCTCTCGGGCAGTGCATTTCACGGTCATCAAGATAAGGCTCCGGTTCCGTGTGAAACTGCCAGGCGTATTTGTCTGTATTCATCGGAATTGACAGGGCAGTGGGCATCTGAATGAAAATGCTTTTATCACTGCCGCCGGTTTCTACCAGTAATACCTTATGCTGCGTATTGGCAGACAGGCGGTTTGCCAGCACACAGCCTGCAGAGCCCGCACCGACGATAATGTAGTCATACTGTTTCATCGTGACTCCTTAAAACGGTGCTTCAAGTGGTGTCATGCCCATGTATACCGATTTTGTCTGGGTATACTGATCAAGGGTTTCGATACCGTTCTCACGGCCGATGCCGGATAGCTTGTAGCCGCCCACAGGCATTTCAGCAGGAGAAGCGCCGTAGTTATTGACCCAGCAAATTCCGGCTTTCAGCTGGTGGATGACACGGTGAGCCCGCTGAACATCTTTGGTCATGATGCCTGCTGCCAGGCCCAGAGGGGTGTTATTAGCACGGCCTATCACTTCGTCTTCATCTTTAAAGGTCAGAATACTCATGACAGGGCCGAAGATTTCTTCCCTGCAGATAGTCATGTCGTCCGAACAGTCTGTGAAAATGGTTGGTGCCACGAAATAGCCGTTGGGAGCATCGTCCGGTTGCAACGTCGTGCCACCGGTGAGTAATGTTGCGCCTTCAGCTTTCCCTTTTTCGATGTATCCCATCACAAGATCCTGATGTTTTTTCGAAATCAGGGCACCGAAATTGACGTCCGGGTTCATCGGATCGCCGGCTTTGATATTGTTTTCCGTGCGGGTTTTCAGTTCACTGACAAAAGCGTCATAAACACTTTCATGAACAAATACCCGTGTGCAGTTCGTGCATACTTCGCCCTGGGTGTAGAAATTCCCCAGCATGGCTGCACTCACAGCCTGAGAAATATCGGCATCGTCAAAAACGATAAGGGGGGATTTGCCACCTAACTCCATGGTGACGTCTTTTAAATTGGCGGCAGCGGCTTCCATTACTTTACGGCCCGTGCCTACTTCGCCGGTAAACGACACCTTTTCAATGTCCGGATGAGTGGTCAGCCAGTTACCAGTGTCGCCGTCACCATGAACCACATTAAACACACCGGCTGGTACGCCGGCTTCAATATAGACTTTAGCCAGCTCAACCGCTCCCCGGGGCGTTTCTTCTGATGGCTTGAACAGCATGGCATTTCCGGCGGCCAGTGCCGGAGCCGATTTCCAGCAGGCGATCTGGATAGGATAATTCCATGCACCAATCCCGGCACAAATACCCAGAGGTTCTTTTCGGGTGTAGTAGAAATCCCCGCCCAAATCCTGTTGCTGACCAACCTGAACTGGGGCCAGATTGGCGAAATATTCGATGGCATCAGCACCGGTGACCACATCCACGCAATCTGCTTCCTGAATGGGTTTTCCGGTATCCAGTACTTCATAACGGGCCAGTTCGTCGTTGCGCTCACGCAGAATAGCGACGGCTTTAAGCAGTATTCGCGAACGTGCCATTGCAGTCATAGAGGACCACTGCTTAAAACCTTCTCTGGCACTCTCTATTGCTGCCTGACGGACTGAGTCATCAGCCACTTCAACATCGTAAATGACTTCTCCGGTGGCCGGGTTAGTAACAGAGAAGGTTTCCCCGGACTGGTTACTGACAGGTTTGCCGTGGATAAAATTCAGAAGTCTTTTTTCAGACATTAGATACCTCAGTAAAATTAAAAATGACCATGACACCGGCCAAAATACGGGTAGCAAAATACCCCCGCAGTGCAGGTATCATTCAGTTCGAAATCGCGTTATATACTTTCTGAGAGGGTGTTTTGGCTCACTTTCGTTTGAAGTCAAACGGGTGTGATGACGCTTAATTATTATTTAGTGAATTTGAAAGCTTTCTGTATCAAATAGATAGCATGCTGAACTTCAGCAGAAAAAAACGCAGTAAAAATCGCGGCGCATGGTCGCAGAAATGAGAGGAAAAGGCAAATCAGCCCCTGCACGGGGCTGATTTAAAGGCTGGCGATTACTCGCTGTCGATGAGCGCGCTGGCGGCGGCTACTTTTGTCGGACTGACTTCTTCAGTGGGGTAACAACCCAGCACTTTCAGGTAGCGGGTCATCTTTTTCAGGCTCTCAATGGCATTCTGTACCGGTCCGTCTTCCAGATTTCCTTCGAAGTCGATGTAAAACATTTCTTCCCAGGGATTACCCGTGATCGGCCGTGATTCCAGTTTGGTCATATTAAGCTGGTTGTCTTTGAGCACTGTCAGTGCTTCAACGAGAGCCCCCGGCTTCTGTACCGTAGACATAATAATCGTGGTCTTAGCCGGAACCTGTAACGGTACTTTTACCGGATCTCTGGATACAACAAAGAAGCGGCTGTGGTTCTCTTTCTGATTTGCCAGATTAGACTTAATAGCAATTAATCCGTAAAGATTTCCGCCGGCTTCACTGCCGATAGCGGCCACATCGTCACGTTGTAACTCACTGACAGTCAGCATCGCTGAAGAGGTGGCATCCATGGTTTTCACTTCAACATTGCCCAGTTCCGCGAGAAAATGGCTGCACTGAGTAAATACCTGTGGGTGGGCATACAAGGTTTTAATTTTGCTGAGACTGGTGTCTTTAGCTACCAGTAAGCTGTGGCGGACAGGGTGGGTAAGTTCACCAATGATACTCAGGTGAGTGTGTTGCAA
The DNA here is from genome assembly GCF_984505615.1 of Alteromonas sp. Classification (NCBI taxonomy): domain Bacteria; kingdom Pseudomonadati; phylum Pseudomonadota; class Gammaproteobacteria; order Alteromonadales; family Alteromonadaceae; genus Alteromonas; species Alteromonas sp. The sequence goes on from NZ_CFHOXV010000015.1 coordinate 58,430, forward strand.
CTGGTCATAAACTTCATTGATGCTGCCTGAGCTGGTGTTTTCAATGGGTAGTACAGCGTAATCAGCTTCATTACTTTCTACTTTCTGAACAATTTCAGCAAAGCTCTGGCAGCCCATTTCCATCAGTTCACCGGGCCGGCGGGAGAAATATTTTTGTGTTGCCAGATAGCTGTACGACCCTTTATCGCCCAGAAAAGCGACACGGTTAAGCGGCAGGCTGCTGCCGGGATTTGCCCGCTCGGCCAGCATGGCTTGCTGATTCAGTACACTGTCTTCAATGATAACGTGAAAAATCTGGGTGACGTAGTGGGGATCCAGGCCAGCGTTCCGGCCTTCTTTGATTAAACGGATAAGCAGTTGTTCTTCCCGTTTAACGTCTCTCACCGGAATGTGGTGGCGGATTTTTGTTTCTGCTACTTCATTGGTCAGCTGACGCCGCTCGGCCAGCAGGGTTAATAACTGGCTGTCCAGTTCGGTAATGCGTTTTCGTATTGCGTCTAAAGCGGGTTCTGACATAGTTCTACACTCGTATTCGTGGCAAAAAAAAACCTCCCGTGCGGGAGGTTTATACACACAGCGCATCCTCCCTCAAATGAAGGTGATAAAACCAAAAAAGAATGCGTTAGTGTGCTTTATATTCGTTTTCATATGCCCGACTTTATGACGATGACCGGTGAGTGTCAATAGTTTTATACAGTTTTGCACCGGTCGTTATCACCGTTCATCTTCAATCTTAGTGCCGGTTGTGCTAACAGCACCGGGGTTTACCGGTTACTCGCCTAAAAGTGCCGCCAGCATAGCCCGCACTTCGTTAGGTTCGAAGGGTTTATCACACAGGGCATTAACCCCGGTTTGCTGAATGTTAGCCATGTGCATACTGTCCTGAGACTCAGATGTCACCATGATAATCGGGATATGCGCAGTCTCCGGGTTAAAGCGGATAAATTCAGATAATTCACGGCCGTCCATTTCCGGCATGTTGTAGTCTGTCACGACCAGATCAAATTCGGCATCTTTGATATGCGTCAGGGCCATGGCGCCGTTTTCTGCTTCAGTGATCTTCTTCAGACCCATTCCTTCCAGCACCCGGCGAATATGATTGCGGGCCAGACGGCTGTCATCAACCAGCAGTACACGGACTTCATGCACGTCGAACAATTCCAGTTCAAGCTCATCGTGGTTAATCAAATCTAAACTTGCGTTCAGGGCACGGGACAAGTGAATCGGTTCGAAAGGCTTGGGCAAAATTGCGGCCACACCTGCCTGTTTAAATTCTTCCAGTTTTACAGTACGGCTTTCGCTGGACACCAGCATGAAAGGAATGGATGCATATTCCTGATGACTTTTAATGAATTTTAATAACTCAATGGCGGTGCCGTCCTCGAAATACATGGCACTGACAACCAAATCTGCACTGTGGGACTCGATAGCCTCGCGGGCTTCTTTAATCGAACTGACAGCGTCAATTTCTCTGACATTTTCCTTGAGTAACAGGTTTGTAATTATTTTTCGTTGTGTATCTGAAGGTTCGACCAGCACTATGTGCAAGTCAGAGATTGAAAGCTTTTCCATTTTTTCTCACCTGACGTCACTATTGAATGAGACTAATTGTAGTAAGGATTCGGTTTATCCACCGGCCAGTTTAACGGTAAATTGTTTGTCCTGAAGTAAAGTCCGCAGTTTTTCGCGGTCATCAGTTTGCACTTCTATCAGGCCTTCTTTTACTGCGCCACCGCAGCCACATTTCTTTTTCAGCTCGGTACACAAGGCCTTCAGGGCTTTTGCATCCAGGTCCAGACCGTGGATAACGGACACACCTTTACCTTTGCGTCCTTTTGTTTCACGGTGGATTCTGACCACACCATCTTTGGAAGATGAGCGGGTCATTTGTGGTTTCGATTCCTGAATACGCCCACCGTCGGTACTGTATACTAATTTTGAGTCTTGCATATGTATGTCTCTGATTACGTTTGTATGGCACCGTACGGGTGATATAGTCTTTAGTCTAATATCAGTGCGCTTTTCGCTATTTCCGCATGCATCTCAGTACGTTAGTGTGCCTGTTAAGGTAATGATAAGAAATATTACAGGGAAATCCCAATGGATTCCGGCTTTTTCCGTTGTTTATGTTTTATAAACGGTTAATAACGGACTACGCTTAAACAAGATTTAATTAAAGGAAGAATGAATGACAATTGAAGCTGGTTTATCTGATGATGGCGTCACCTGGGTAATCGAACTGGACGATAAATTTGATTTCGGCAAGGTGCAGGAATTCAGAGATGCGTACATGTCGCTACCTCAAACTGTTGAAACCGTAGAAGTCGATTTGGGCAAAACGGAATACATGGACAGCTCGGCTCTTGGCATGTTGCTCAACATGCAGAAAACACTGGCAGACAAATCGCTGAAATATAAAATTACCCATTGTCGTCCTCAGGTCGGGCGCATCTTAACTATCTCCCGGTTCGACAAGAAATTTGCCATTTCCTGATAAGCAGAAAGGCTCAAAGCCATGAAAATTCTGATTGTCGACGACGAGTCGCTGAACCGCTTTTTGCTTCTGCACATGCTGGAAGAGGAGGGGTATACCGACTGCTACGAAGCGAAAAATGGTGCAGAAGCACTGGAGATGGCCTCACGGCTTAAGCCTGATCTCATTTTGCTTGATGTGATCATGCCTGAGATGAACGGATACGAGGTCGCTCCCCATTTAAAGCAAATGTATGGTGACAGCTATCTGCCGGTGATTTTCATCACTTCACTGGATGATAAGGAGAGTCTGGCCCGTTGTCTTGAAGTGGGTGGTGATGACTTTGTCGCCAAGCCTTTTGATAAAGTGATTCTGGCAGCGAAAATCCGTGCTCACGGGCGAATCCGGCAACTCAGTAATAAAATTGAAATGCAGAACCGTGCCTTACGGTATTTTCAGCAGAATGTAGACCGCGAACATACCATTGTTGAGCATATTTTTAATAATGCCATTGTAAACAAGTCTGAAATCACCGCTTTCTTCGATTTCGATTTGTCACCGGCGGCGGTGTTTAACGGAGATGTATTTCTGTGTGAAGCCAGTCCTGCCGGCGGCGTGTATTTCATGGTGGGTGACTTCACCGGTCATGGTCTTGCATCTGCTATCGGTGTGCTGCCTGTCAGCCGGTCTTTCCGTTCTATGGCCAGGCGTGGTCTCTCTGCCGGGGAAATGGCGGCAAAACTGAATACCACCTTATTATCTTTACTTCCGGCAGATATGTTTTGTGCCGCTGTCATTGTGGAAATCGATGCCAGCGGCAAGCGGTTTTCCGTCTGGAATGGCGGCATGCCTCAGTTATTGCTGAAGGAAGCTGGCACACGCCGGGTTCGCACCTTACCGCCAAGGCATATGGCTTTGGGTATCCTCGAGTCTGATGAATTTGAAGATGACTGCGAGGTGTTCGAAGCGGCAGAGGGAGACCAGCTACTGGTCTACACCGACGGACTGATGGAGGTGATGAATGCTGCAGGAGAAATGGCTGACGAACAGGGCGTTATTAAGTGGTTTTCCGCACAGGCAAAGGTAACTTCTCAATATTTGCACGACAGGGCAGTGAACTACCGGGGCGACCTGCAACAGGCCGACGACATGACTATTGTGTTGTATACCTGTCAGTCACTGGCAACAGTGAAAAATGATTTTACCCTCAACGAGCTGCCTTACAGCATCAGCTTGTCTCTCAGCGGTGCGGAGCTTAAAAATCAGCATATCGTACCGTCGCTTATCGAAATGATTAATTCACAACTCGGTATGACGTTGCTGCGATCAGATTTATACACTGTACTTTCGGAGATGTTCAATAACGCACTCGAACATGGCATTCTGAAACTGGACTCTGCATTAAAGGCCTCACCGGACGGCTTTCTGGAATATTATCAGGCACGGGAAATCAGACTTAAACAACTGCAGGAAGGCTCGGTCAGTTTTTTAATTCAGTTTCTGCCCAAAGATGCAGCACTGGATATCACAATCAGCGATTCCGGAGAGGGGTTTGATTATACCGCGCCGGCTAATACCGGTGAAGACAACAGTTTTGGCCGGGGACTGACACTACTCAACGAGCTTTGTGAGCAGGTGACTTACTCAGGTAACGGCAACACACTGAAGGTACGGTTGTCTGTAGACCGGTAATTTATCGCCGGCGCTTGATTGCTTATCTCACGGGGTGAAACATTCTGGTTGAAAACGCGTATAAACAGTTAAACGTCCAAACCGGAATATCACATGTTAAAAGCAGTACTTGATTTGTTCAGGGATAACCCGTCAGATAAACCGCAAACCCATACAGTAGAACTGGCCACCGCCGTACTACTGAGTGAAATTATTCGCGCAGACCGCGAAGCAGACCCGAGAGAACTTGAGGCATACCGCGCCTTGCTGGAAAAGCAGTTTTCTCTGGATGCTGATGAGCTGAACGCATTAATGAACGAAGGTCAGACTTCGGCAGAAGAAGCGGTCGATATGGTGCAGTTCACACATGTTATTAATCAAAAGTGTAATATTGATGAAAAGCAGGCTATTCTAACGGGCTTATGGGAAGTGGCCTATGCCGATAAAAATATTGCTCCTGTTGAAGAGCATACCATCAGACGTATAGCCGACTTATTACATTTACCTCACAGCCAGTTTATTAAAACAAAGCTTTCCGTTACGGAACAGTCTGCCGGTTGAGCAGTTTGCATAGCTGAGTCGTCCGACTGGTGTAAACAATCAGGCAGGTTAGTTTGTTCCGGTCCATGAAGTTGCCGTTGACGTTGCTGATATCTACAGCAGTAGCGGCGTCTGTAATCGTTGTCTACATCGTGTCGCTGAACGCGCAGCAAGCCCGTGTTACCTCCATGCAGCAGGAGCAGTTGTCTGCCCTTGTGCAGAATGTTGCGGCCCGCCTGGAACCGGCGCAGGGTGACCGTGACATCGATGGCGAAGTAGCGCGAAAGGAACTTGCTCTGCAGTTGTCACATCGTCAGGTCACTGCGGCTTTTGTATTTGATTTAAGAAAAAATCTGATTACCTCTTCGGTTAAACAGAATAATCTGGCCAGTGACTCCTTTGCTGTTACATTGCCAGCCGGTATTCAGGTGGCTGACGGACTTATGTATGCCGTAGCCAATATCGGTAAAGAGCCTTATCTGACTGGCAAAGTGGTGATGGTCAGTGATATGAACGGGCTGCTGGCGCAGTCGCAGAAGACATTATTTTTCTCTGTCATTCCCTGGCTTGCCGGCACCATCTTTCTCACCGTGATTGTCGCGCTGCTGGTAAGCCGCAGATTGCTCAGACCCCTGCAGGCCCTGATCGAATTTACCCGTGATATCGCCAGAGACAAAGACTACTCAAAGCGATTTTCTGATAAACACAATCACGAGGTCGCCAGGCTGGGCACCAGTATCAACAGTTTTCTCGATACAATCGAAGTCGAGCTGATCATTAATAAAGAACAGAACGATACGCTGGTGGAACAGCAGCAAACAATGATGCGGCTGGCGAATTATGACAGCCTGACAGGACTCCCTAACCGGCAATTTGTGGTGGATAACCTCAGGCTTGAGCTGGCCCGTGTAAGACGCACCAAAGATGATTTGGCACTGGTTTTCTTTGATCTTGACGGATTTAAAGGGATCAATGACTCGCTGGGGCATGAAACCGGTGATCTGATCCTCATAGAAGTGGCAGACCGTGTGGTGAACTTGTTGCGGGAAGGCGATTTGATTGCACGGCTGGGCGGTGATGAATTTATCATTGTGCCTGACAGGGACGTGTCGGATGCAAGCCTGAAAAACCTGGCGGATAAACTGGTCAGCGCATTTACCGAACCCTTCATGTTGAGAGGTCTGGCGTTGACCGTTGGTGTCAGTGTGGGGATTGCCAGAGCCAGTGATGCGGAGTACGAGCTCAGTCAGTTAATGAGTAATGCTGACCTTGCCATGTACCGCTCTAAGGCGAAAGGTCGCGGAACTTACACGTTATTCACCATCGATATGGTTGAATCGTACAAGCGTAAAATGTCTATTGCTAACAGCATTGACGGTGCCATCCGGCAGGATGAATTTCTGGTTTACTATCAGCCCAAAATTAGTCAGCAGGGTGAAATTATCGGCCTTGAGGCGCTCATACGCTGGCAGCACCCTGAATTTGGTCTGGTGATGCCGTCAGAGTTTATTCCCATTGCAGAGCAGGGCGGCAAAATATCGGCCATCACCCAGTGGATGATTGAACGGGTATGTATGGAACTGCCCGATCTGCAAATGCTGATCTCCCGTAAATTTAAGGTCGCAATCAATCTGTCCGGCCACGATTTACGCCACACCGGTTTGTTCGACGATATCTACGGGTTATTCGAACGTTATCAGGTGAATCCTGAGTATTTCGAATTTGAAGTCACCGAATCCGCCTACCTGGAAAACTTTGCTTTTGCTGATAAGTTCTTCAAGCGTCTCAGCAATCTCGGTTGTGCTATTTCTCTGGATGATTTTGGTACCGGCTATTCATCGTTAAGTTACCTCACACAAATCACCATCGATACGCTTAAGGTTGATCGTCAGTTTATCCGTGAACTGGACACCTCTGAGCGCTCCCGTCTGGTCACCGGTACCATCATTGATTTGGCTAAACGGCTGGCACTTACCGTATGTGCCGAAGGTATAGAACACCCCGGTCAATGGGCGTATCTGATTGAGCATGGCTGTGATCATGTTCAGGGGTACTTGTTCAGCAAACCTGTCCCTCTCTCCAAACTGCTGACTATCGACCAGAATTATCTGCATTTATTAAATGCTCCGGATGCGGCGCAGGGATAAAAATTTGCGCCGCCAGTGTAGATAATTTGCAACACCTGCAACTTCTTATTCGTAGTGTGTAATCACAAGTTACTGATTTTGTTGATTAGTGGTATTTTGGCACTACTTGTGCAAACTCCTGCTTAACGTGAGCTTCTGTATAACCGGACGGGTCTCAGTCCTTTACATCCGCTCACAACCCGCGAGCACAGGAGGTTGTTATGAAGCGAATTGAGAAAGTATTTTTATTGTTATTCACCATTATTGCTGTTCAGGCTGTCGCTGTTGCTGAGGCCAATGCCGGTGAAGCATGGCTATCTGAACTGGATGAAGACCAGGACGGTTATATCTCCCTGAAAGAGGCTGTTGCTGATACCCGTTTGTTACGCCTTTTCAGTCGCATTGACGATAATGCAGACGGTCAGTTGAGCATTGACGAACTGAAAGCCAGCGAGGAAGTAGAACTGCTCAGCATGCGTGCATCTGCTAAATAATCTTTTTAACGATGGCACAGGGTATTTGGTGCCATCATCTATTGCGGCATTGAAAGGGGTATGCGATCCTGAAAAACCGGACTTCATTTAGTGATCGAATTTTGCGAGTTGGTTCCCTCAGACAACTTACGTTAGGTAGTTTTTTACTTGCGCTGGTTCCCCTTATAGCACTGCTTTGGCAAAGCCAGAGCGATCTTGCCAAAGTCAGCAGGATGACCACCAAAGAGACACGTTTCGTCGTGACGGTCGTGGGCTACCTGCAAAATCTGGACGGTGCTGCCATCGATCTGGAACGTACCCTCCGTCAGTACGCCATTATCCAGAATGCCACCGTCGCCGATTTAACTGACAATGCAATTGCACAGTTTGCCAGCGCACAAAGCAAGCTCTGCGGTATCGTTCCGGCGAGTGAAAATTGCGGGCTGCTGAAAAAGCAAATTGAGCAATTACGAAATTTCCGCACTATTAACGATCAGCTTTTATTGAATGCGTATCTCGCTTCATTAAGTAACGGTGTTACAGCCATCCGCAAAGACGTGGACAAGGCTATTCAAACCCGTCTGGCTGTGCAGCAGGAAGACATGACTGATATGCAGGCCAAGCAGGCATGGTCGACGGCGCTGCTGGTCAGTGTGTCATTGTTGCTGATTTTGCTCGGCAGCCAGTTGATTGTAAATCCGGTGCGCAAGCTCAAGCAAATCATTCAGATCCTCGCCCATCAGCGTGGTGAGTTGCCGCCATTGTCTACGAAGGCACCCTATGAATTAATTGGGGTAGAAAGAGATCTTCATTGGCTGGCGGAACGTTTACAGCAGCTTGAACATATCCGCACTGCACTTTTGCGACATGCCGCCCACGAACTTAAAACGCCGCTGGCAAGCATTAAAGAAGGGTGTAGTTTGCTTTCTGAGAATGTTGTCGGTGAGCTGAATCCCCAGCAGGTCGAAGTACTTTCTTTGCTCAGTTCCAGTACCCAGCGCCTGAATACGCTGGTAGAAAAGCTACTGGATTACAACCTGCTCCTGCAGCAGGCTGAACCCAAATTTACGGACATTAATCCGCAGGATCCGGTCAGAGATTGTATTGAAGACTACGCCCTGGCACTGCAGGACCGTGAGGTTACTGTGGATGTAACAGTAGAAACCATTAGTGTCGACGAGGAGTTGTATCGTCGTATACTTGATAATCTGGTATCGAATGCTGTGGCACACGGTGCAGTAGGCAGACCTATTTCCGTCAGAATTTACCAACAGGAGGAGGTAGCAGTACTCGATGTAGCTAACCGGGGGAAAAAGATTCCGCCGGAAAAAGTGGGTAAACTTTTTGAACCGTTTACCCGGGGTGACGATCCAAGAAACGACAATGTCATTGGTACGGGTTTGGGCCTGTCCATTGTTTCAGACTGTGCCCGTTTGATGCACGGCGATGTGGCGGTTGTTGATGTAGATTATGCCGATGTCTGTTTTAGAGTAAGCATTCCGCAGAAGGAAAAACGTTAATGAAAATCAAATTATTGCTGCCACTGGCCGCCATGCTGGGTGGATGTGCAGCGATAGAAGGGAATGAGTCTGCACCAGTTATTCCGGTCGAGGAAAATACGGTCGCACCGCAACTGGTGGAGAGTGATTCCCTTTGTCTGGTAGAAAAAGACACAGAATCTTTTGAGCACCAGTGCGATTTGCTCTATTGGGTGAACCTGTGGGTTCAGGCCGACAATACCCGCTGGCCTGTACGCAGAGATGCTATCGCCGGGTTGTCCGATTCCACAGAGGATAAAATTAAAAAAATCATTTTATCACTGCCAGTAGACACCCCTTATCAGAGTCGCCTTCGTGCCCGGCACTGGCTGACCGAAGTGAAGGATAAGCTGACGCCGGATATGCAAACCGTGGTGGCCACTATTGTTGATGCCCCCAACGATGAAATGCTTGAGCTTGAATCGGCGATGGTGATCTTAAACCGTGTGAACACCGATAAAGAAAAGCAGTTGCAGATGCTTGAAAAAGAACTGGAATCACAAACAAAGAAGATGGAAGAGTTGCTTAAAGTTGAAGCAACGCTGATGGATAAAAACAGGAGTACGCAGCGATGAATGAATCCGGAGCGCGAAACGCCAGATTATTGCTCGTTGACGACGATAAAAGTTTACTACGCCTGCTGACCATTCGCCTTGAAGGTGAAGGATATCAGGTCACGGCGGTGGAAGATGGTCAGGCGGCATTACGCAAAATTCGTAGTGATGACTACGACGTGGTGTTGTCAGATTTACGTATGCCCGGCCTTGATGGTCTGAGCTTATTTGAAGAAATCATGGGCGTCCGTAAGGATATTCCTGTGATATTGATGACAGCCCACGGTACGATTTCTGACGCCGTTGCAGCAACCCAGCGTGGTGTGTTCGGCTTTTTGCCTAAGCCGGTGGATCACGATGAATTACGTAAGTTATTGCAAAAAGCCCTGAGTCAGTCTCTATCTGTTCAGCCGGAAGAGTGGTGCAAAGATATCATTACCCGTGCACCGGAAATGACCAGTGTGATGGACCAGGCTTTCCGTATTGCCCAGCGTGAAGTGAGTGTGCTTATCAGTGGTGCCAGCGGTACCGGTAAAGAGTTGCTGGCGAATGCTATTCACCGTGCCAGTAACCGCCGTGACAAGCCGTTTATTGCCATTAACTGTGGTGCATTGCCGGAAAACCTGCTGGAGTCAGAATTGTTTGGTCATGCAAAAGGCGCCTTTACCGGTGCGGTGCATGCAAACCCCGGTTTGTTCCGTGAGGCGGATGGCGGCACCTTGTTCCTTGATGAAATTGGCGACATGCCGATGACGTTACAGGTCAAATTGCTGCGTGCGTTGCAGGAGCGTCAAATCCGGCCTGTGGGCAGTGCCAAACACGTAGACATCGACGTACGTATTATTTCTGCAACACACAAAGATTTGCATAAAGAAATGGAAGAGGGCAGCTTCCGGGAAGATTTGTACTATCGTCTTAACGTGGTAAATCTGAAACTGCCTTCCCTGAAAGAACGTAGCGAAGACATTCCGTTGCTCGCCCGTACCTTGCTCCAGCAAAGCGGTCAGCGTCACGGTGTGAATGTGACGCAATTTTCTGATGATGCCATGCAGCTACTGGTGAAATCAGAATGGCCCGGCAACGTGCGGCAACTGGTTAACGTGGTAGAGCAGTGTGTGGCGCTGACACAAACGCCGGTGATCCCGCTGCATCTGGTGCAGCAGGCGCTGTCAGCTACCCGCCAGAGCTGGCCGACACTGACCGAAGCCCGTGATGCATTTGAACAGAAGTATCTGCACAAATTATTGAAAATGACCGACGGTAACGTTACCCGTGCCGCCGAGCTGGCTGGTCGTAACCGCACCGATATGCACAAGCTGATGAAAAAACATGAGCTTGATGCCGGCGATTTCCGCTAAAAGCCGGTAATTTCACCAACGTTATTTTCTGATAATGTCCCGCCGCACTCTGTTAAATGAGCAGAGTGCGGATATTTATTTCCTCTCTGCAACCCGGTTCTTAATCTTTCAAAACAAAGAAGTTTGCTCAGCAGGTGGTGGTGCGAAAGTCAGAGCAGGCAATGCTGCATCAGGATAGCAGGCGTTGTAACTGTCGATAAATTCTGCTGCCAGCCAGGGCGCATCGCCATTTTCCGGTTTATGAAAGAACATGTATGGTGTGCGGCCTTCAAGCCGCCATTCATGGCATTTTCCTATCCAGGGCTGTAAGCAGCGGGTATTGGCGGCATCGTCATTACCACCCACAAAGCGCACAACCGGTGCCGTGGATGTCGCAATCACATTCACCGGCAGTCTGGGCTTTTTCATCCGTACCTCTGTGGTCAGTTCGCTGTCGGACGGACCGGCGAATAATCCCCGTGAATCCATAATGACCCGGTTTACCTTCTGTTCCATGAGCATGCGGTTAAATTGTTGTTCCGCGCCGCCTTTATCAAAAAATGCCGGATGGCGTACTTCAACGCCAAGAGGTATGTCTGCCGGAAATTGCTGCAACATGGCGGAAATGGCCTGCAAACTGTCAGGGCCGGTGCTGGCGGGCAGTTGCAACATCAGCATGCCCAGCCGCTCTTTAAGCGGTGCCAGCAGCAACAACTGCTTTTCAATATCAGGGTGGTTCGGGTCCGGTGCACCGCTGTGAGTGATGGTCTGGTGGACTTTAAACGTAAAGCGGAAGGCCTGCGGGGTCTGCTCTATCCACCTTGCCACAGTGTCCGCTGAGGGCAGGGCATAGAAGGTGGTGTTGCCTTCCACTGAATTCATCTGCTTTGCATAATATCCGAGGGCGTTTTTTCTTGCTCCGGCATCGTTAAACCAGTCCCCCGGCCAGCGGCTGTGTTGCCACTGTGGCACACCAATGTACACAGGTGGCAGAGAATTGTTCAGTTGGCTGTGGAAATCGCTTTTAGTCATTGGGCTTTACGATGCATTTGTTTATACTATGCGACCTTATTTTTATCTAAAGTCTGAGGCTTAACCGGATAGTTGCCTGACTGAGACAAGTCACCGTCCGGCTGCATTGAAGCACTGACCGCAACGCCTTGCAAGTCAGCATCGCCAGGCAGACAACACATTACCAGAGGTTCAGGGACCATGCGCACAGATTACTGTGGGAATATTGATTCATCTTACGCCGGCCAGGAAGTCACACTTTGTGGTTGGGTTAACAAGCGTCGTGACTTAGGCGGCGTTATTTTCATCGATCTTCGTGACCGCGAAGGCATCGTGCAGGTGGTATTCGATCCCGACTTACCGGAAGTACTGGACGTAGCCAATAAACTGCGTAATGAATTCTGCGTGAAGCTGACCGGTAAAGTGCGTGCCCGCCCTGAAGGTCAGATCAACAAACAAATGCGTACCGGTGAAATTGAAATTCTGGGCACTGGGCTGGAAATCATCAATAAGTCTGCGGTACTGCCGCTGGACTGGAACCAGGAAAACTCTGAAGAACAACGTCTGCGCTATCGTTACCTCGACCTGCGTCGTCCGGTAATGAGCGACCGCCTGAAGTTCCGTGCCCGTGTTACCGGTGCTGTTCGCCGTTACCTGGAAGAAGAAGGTTTCCTGGATATTGAAACTCCAATCCTGACGAAAGCTACGCCGGAAGGTGCCCGTGACTATCTGGTTCCAAGCCGGACCCACAAAGGCGAATTCTTTGCGCTGCCGCAGTCTCCCCAGCTGTTTAAACAGTTGCTGATGATGTCGGGCATGGATCGTTATTACCAAATCGTAAAATGCTTCCGTGACGAAGACTTACGTGCTGATCGCCAGCCAGAATTCACTCAAATCGATTTGGAAACCACCTTCCTCGATGCTGATGGCGTAATGTCTATTACCGAAGGCATGATCCGTGATCTGTTCCAGAAAATGCTTAACGTGGACCTGGGTGAATTCCCCCGTATGACATACGCAGAAGCGATGCAGCGTTTCGGTAGTGATAAGCCTGACTTACGTAACCCGTTGGAACTGGTAGATGTGGCTGATTTGCTGGCTAACGTAGAGTTTAAAGTATTCTCCGGTCCGGCCAACGATCCGAAAGGCCGTGTTGCGGTTATCCGTGTCCCCGGCGGTGCCAGCCTGTCCCGTAAGCAGATTGATGAATACACTAAATTCGTCGGTATCTATGGTGCTAAAGGTCTGGCATGGATGAAAGTGAATGAAGACAAGCCTGGTCAGGAAGGTCTGCAATCACCCATTCTGAAATTCCTGTCTGAAGATATTACCGATGCGCTGTTACAGCGTACCGGCGCACAGGCGGGCGATATTCTGTTATTCGGTGCGGACAGCAAAAATGTAGTAACTGAAGCCATGGGCGCACTGCGTCTGAAGCTGGGTGAAGATTTCGAATTGCTGGAAGGTGACTGGAAACCACTGTGGGTTGTTGATTTCCCTATGTTCGAAGAAGCGGACGGCGCGCTGTTTGCGTGTCACCATCCGTTCACGGCACCCCGCGGCCTGACCGCTGAAGAGCTCAAAGCGAACCCGGCTGAAGCGATTTCAGATGCCTACGACATGGTACTGAACGGTGTGGAGCTGGGCGGTGGTTCTGTGCGTATTCACAATCAGGACATGCAGTCTGCGGTATTCAGCATCCTGGGTATCGATGAAGAAGAAGCGCAGAACAAGTTTGGCTTTCTGTTAGAAGCTCTGCAGTTTGGCGCGCCGCCCCATGCTGGTCTTGCTTTCGGTCTGGATCGTCTGGTGATGCTGATGACCGGTGCAACGTCAATTCGCGACGTAATGGCATTCCCGAAAACCACCACGGCTGCATGCCCGCTGACAGATGCACCGAGCCCTGCGAATCCGGCAGCGCTGGCGGAACTGGCTATTGCGACTGTTAAGAAAGACGCTGAATAATTCCGGATGGCGTTAAAGCGACCGGAATCTGTGCTGGTGGTGCTCTATGATGAGCACCACCGCATATTGTTACTACAACGCAATGATGACCCTTCATTCTGGCAATCTGTGACAGGGACTGTTGAAGCCGGTGAGCTTCCTGCTGAAACTGCCGTCAGAGAAGTCGCCGAAGAAACAGGCATCGTGCTGACTCCCCAGCAGCTTAATGACTGCTCTCACATTAACCGCTACGAAATCCGCCGCCGCTGGCTGCACCGTTACCCGCAGGGTACCCGTTTCAATACTGAGCATGTCTTCAGTGCCTGTATCTCCTCGGCCAGTGAGCTTGTGTTAACTGAGCATCTGGCGTTTGAATGGCTGGACAAACCTGATGCCCTGGCTAAATTATGGTCACCTTCAAACCGTGATGCAGTAGAAGCATTTGTGCCGGAGTGCCGAAGATGATTATACTGGGTATAGATCCAGGTTCCCGTGTAACAGGGTATGGTGTGATTGCCAGAAAACAGGGCAAAATTGTTTATCTGGGCAGCGGATGCATCCGTGTAAAAAGCGATGTCATGGCTGACCGGCTGGCGCAGATATTTGCAGGTGTGGGTGAAGTAATACGTGAATTCACGCCGCAGCAATTTGCCATAGAGCAGGTTTTTATGGCGAAAAACCCGGATTCTGCATTGAAGCTCGGGCAGGCAAGAGGGGCTGCCATTGTGGCCGCTACGCAGTCTGAATTGCCGGTGGCTGAATATTCGGCCAGACAAATCAAACAGGCGGTTGTGGGAAAGGGGAGTGCGGAGAAAACCCAGGTACAGCATATGGTAAAACACTTGCTGAGCTTGCCGGGAACGCCTCAGGCCGATGCGGCCGATGCCCTTGCCGTAGCACTGTGCCATGCACACACGGAACAAAGCCTGATTAACATGGCGGGACAGGCCAGTAAAACCGTCCGTCGCCGCCTGCGCTGAATCTGTGCTGACAGGCTCTTTGGGAGCCACGTGCCGGCGAAAACAGGCGGCACCATAGTCCGGCAACTAAATTGGTTATCAAAATAAATGATTGGAAGAATTGAAGGGCGATTATTGGAAAAGCAGCCCCCTGAAGTGCTGATAGATGTGAATGGTATTGGTTATGAAATTCAAATGCCGATGACCAGTTTTTATCAGTTGCCTGCTGTCGGCGAAAACGTAGCTGTTTATACCCACTTTGTTGTGCGTGAAGACGCCCAGCTTTTATTTGGCTTTGCCGATAAAATGGAGCGGGGTTTGTTCCGCGAACTCATCAAAGCTAACGGCGTGGGGCCAAAATTAGGTCTGACTATCCTGTCAGGCATGTCGGCCGGACAATTTCTTATCAGCGTGCAAAATGAAGATGTGAGCGCACTGGTCAGTTTGCCTGGTATTGGCAGGAAAACCGCTGAGCGTCTGGTGGTTGAACTGAAAGACCGGCTGGCCAAATTCGGTAAGCAGCAGGCAGTGGACATTCCGTTTGATATGGAAAATAAAGCGGCTGATACGATTGTTCCGGTGAATGATGCGAAAGAAGAAGCGCAGAGCGCGCTGGTGGCATTGGGTTACAAGCCGGTTCAGGCAAATAAACTGGTTACTTCGGTTTATCAGGATGGCATGAACAGTGAAAATCTTATCCGCGAAGCTTTGAAAGCTGCGATTTAACGGGAATAAGTGATGATTGAAGCAGACAGACTTATAGCGCCGGCTGCCACCACCGAAGATGAAGTTATCGACCGTGCCATAAGGCCGAAAATGCTGGCTGACTACACGGGTCAGCCCCATGTGTGTGAACAGATGGAAATTTTTATTCAGGCGGCGCGCAATCGTGATGATGCCCTTGACCACTTGCTCATTTTTGGTCCTCCGGGATTAGGAAAAACCACGCTGGCAAATATTGTTGCTAATGAAATGGGCGTGAATATTAAAACCACATCCGGTCCGGTGCTGGAAAAGGCCGGCGATCTGGCAGCACTGCTTACCAATCTTGAAAAAAATGATGTGTTGTTCATTGATGAAATTCATCGTCTGAGCCCTGTTGTAGAGGAAATCCTGTATCCGGCTATGGAAGACTATCAGCTTGATATCATGATAGGTGAAGGCCCGGCTGCCCGCTCCATTAAACTGGATTTACCACCGTTCACGCTGGTGGGGGCGACTACCCGTGCCGGCTCTCTGACATCTCCTCTGCGTGACCGTTTCGGTATTGTGCAACGTCTTGAGTTTTACAATATCAAAGATCTCACTACCATTATTCAGCGCAGCGCCAGTTATCTGAATCTGGATATGGATGCCGCCGGTGCTGAGGAAGTGGCGCGACGCTCCCGGGGGACGCCGCGGATCGCAAACCGTTTGCTTCGCCGTGTCAGAGACTATGCAGAAATTAAAGCCGACGGAAAAGTACATGCAGACATTGCAGCGAAAGCGCTGGATATGCTGGATGTGGATAAAGAAGGCTTTGATTACATGGACAGAAAACTACTGACGGCCATTATCGATAAATTCGACGGAGGTCCGGTGGGGCTTGATAATCTGGCAGCCGCAATCGGGGAAGAAAAGGAAACCATCGAAGACGTCATTGAGCCGTTTCTTATTCAGCAGGGGTTCCTTCAGCGCACCCCGAGAGGCCGTATTGTGTCTCAGCGGGCTTACCTGCATTTCGGATTTGAACCAAAAAGCTAAAATATCTTTTCTTGCCGGTCAGTGACTCACTGGCCGGCCATGTCTTCTTTCTGCTGCTATTTATGATATTTTCTTTCGGGCATAAAAAAAGCCCGCTCAAATTGAACGGGCTAAAACAACAAGTGTTGAAGGAAATAAATCCAGGGAACTCATGTCAATCAGGAGAAAACTCGTGTGAAACCGTTCCAGAACCGCTTCACTCTGTTCGACAGATGGGCGCATTATAGAGTAGTTTCTGAACCTGACAATTGAGGAAAATTATTTTTTTCTATTAGAAAATCTAATGTGTTAAGTTGCTGTTAATGGCTTGCCGTAGAATTTGTTTTTACCGCAGAAATAAAGCGTTTCAACGGCATAAATGGACCATTTGGTGAGTTCCCGGGTAAGTTTTTCTTTATGACGTTTTCATTACATTTTTAAAAGTGGAGTATTGCATGTCTGCAAAACATACCATGCCGGTGCGGGTTTATTACGAAGACACAGATGCCGGCGGTATTGTGTATTATGCGAATTATCTGAAGTTCATGGAACGGGCCAGAACCGAGTGGTTGAGATCACTGGGTTACGAACAGGACAAGTTGATGGAACAATCCATAGCCTTTGTCGTCAAACGGGTTGAAATGCATAACCATGCGCCGGCCAGATTTAATCAATTGTTGAGTATTGAATCGCAAATTGTAGAATTGAAGGGCGCAAGTTTGACTTTCAGACAAGAAATAAAAGATCCGCAAGACAACTGTTTAGTGTCGGCGGACATAAAAATTGCATGTGTAGACCCTGTGGCAATGAAGCCACGGAAATTACCAGCCACTTTATCAGGGGATTTAGCTAGTGGAATCTGATTTAACCTTTATCGGTCTGTTCCTTCAGGCCAGTTTTGTCGTTCAGCTTATTATGTTGTTGCTGCTCAGTGTGTCAGTGGCTTCTTGGACGTTTATTTTTCAGCGTACCAAAGCATTGAATGCAGCAGATAAAGAAATGCGCCAGTTTGAAGACAAATTCTGGTCAGGCGCAGATCTCAACCGTCTTTATCAGGAATTATCCGCCCGTTCTGATGTAACAGGGATGGCCAATATTTTCTGCGCCGGTTTTAAAGAGTTTGTGCGTCTGCGCAAAGGTAACACTGCGGTAAACGGCATTGTTGACGGTACCTACCGTGCAATGCGTGTATCTATGTCCCGTCAGGTGGAAGAGCTGGAAAGCCGTTTACCCTTTCTGGCGACTGCCGGCTCAATCAGTCCTTATATCGGTCTGTTCGGTACGGTATGGGGCATCATGAATGCATTTATTGCACTGGGTGAAGTGCAGCAGGCCACACTGGCCATGGTGGCGCCGGGTATTGCAGAAGCCCTTATTGCAACCGCTATCGGTCTTTTTGCTGCTATTCCGGCAGTTATCGCTTACAACCGCTTCAGCCATAAAGTTGAGAAACTGGAGAACAGCTACGGGAATTTCATGGAAGAGTTTTCTGCCATATTGCACCGTCAGGCGATGACGGCACAGCCACAGTAACGATCTCCGGAGACTGATTATGTACATTCGTAAACGGCGTCGTCCGGTATCCGAAATTAACGTGGTGCCTTATATTGACGTGATGCTGGTACTGCTGATCATTTTTATGGTTACCGCGCCGCTTATTTCCCAGGGCGTGAAGGTGGAATTGCCGAAAGCCAGCGCCCAGCCGATTGAGCAGGAAGATACACCGCCGCTCATCGCTTCGGTGGACGTACAGGGTAACTATTACCTGAACGTTGGCAACGACCAGGAAACCCCGCTGGGTACGCAGGAACTCACTGCACTGGTGGCCGAAAAATTAAAGTCTGAACCGCAAACGCCGGTGGTGGTGAAAGGGGACGGACAGGTTGCATATAACGAAGTGATTCAGTTGATGGTCTTGCTGCAAAAAGCAGGGGTGCCGTCAGTGGGATTGATGACAGACCCGGTGGACGAATCATAAAAAAGTATGCGTAAATTAAATTCTAATCAGCAGGCATTAGCTAAAGCCATTGGCGTTCACGTGGCGATTGCTGTAGTGTTGCTAATTAGCGTCAGTTTTTCGCCCGATCCTTTCGAGCCTGTAAGCAACAGTGATGCGCCTGTCATTCAGGCAACATTCATTGACGCGCAGGCTATTGCCGATAAGAAGCGTGCTGAACAGGCTGCAGCTGAGAAGGCTCAGGCGGAAGCCGATGCCCGTCAGCGTAAAGCCAGAGAAGCAGCCGCTCAGGAGCGCAAGCGGAAAGAAGAGCAGGCGGCCAGACAGGCAGCTGAAAAGAAAGCGGCAGATAAGAAGCGCCGCGAAGATGCTGAGCGTCAAAAGCAGCAGGAACTTAAGCGTATTGCTGCGCAAAAGGAGAAGGAACGTAAGCAGCGCGAGGCACAGGAAAAAGCCGACGCGGAAAGAAAAGCAAAAGAAGCCCGTGAAAAAGCAGAACAGGAAAGGATTTTGCAGGAGAAAGCCGAAGCTGAACGCGCAGCTCAGGCTCAGCGTCGCCGGAAGCAAGTGATGTCTGAAGTTGATCGCTACCGGGCGTTGATAACCTCTAAGGTGCAAAGCTTCCTGTATGCAGATGACAGCTTTAAGGGTAAAGAATGTCGTCTGAATATTCGCCTTGCAACGTCAGGTTACGTGACTCAGGTTAAACGCCTGGGTGGTGATGATGCGTTATGCCGTGCAGCAGAAGCAGCCGTGCGCCGGCCGGATAAGTTGCCTATGTCGGATGATCCGGCTGTGTACGAACAAATAAGAGATATAAACATAACGGTGAGACTGTAGTGACGATGAAAAAAATCAGGATGTTATTAGGTCTTGTCATACTAAGCGCTAGTGGTATGGCAAAGGCGGCATTGGAAATAGTGATCACTGAAGGGGTAGACAGTGCGCGCCCGATAGGTGTTGTCCCGTTTAAATGGGAAGGGGCCGGCCAGATGCCGGAGAACATCTCCGAAGTGGTGATGGCAGATTTAATGCGCAGTGGCAAGTTTAACCCGATTGCCGTTGCTAAAATGCCACAGCAGCCGGCAACCGATAAGCAGGTTAATTACAGTGCCTGGGCGGCTACCGGTGTGGACACCATTGTCGTGGGCAGCGTGGCACCGGAAGGGGCTGACAGATACAGAGTATCATTTGAGCTGATTGATGTGTTGCGTGGCCAGGTTACCGGCGGCAAAAGTCAGGGTATGAGCAATGGCAAGCTGGTTGACAGTGCCGATCATGTGATTGATGCCCGCCAGTCGGTAATCGGCTCTGCGGATTTTCGTCAGTACGCTCACCGCATCAGTGATGTGGTTTACGAAAAATTGACAGGTGAACGCGGTGCGTTCCTCACCCGTTTAGCGTATGTTGTGGTGCGTGACAGAAATAAAGAAAAGCTGCCGTACCAGCTGGTTATTTCAGATTATGATGGTGAAAATGAGACGAGATTATTGTCTTCACCTGAGCCGTTAATGTCACCATCATGGTCGCCTGACGGTGAGAAACTGGCTTATGTCAGTTTCGAGAACAAACGTCCGCAGATTTTTATCCAGGATATTTACACCATGGCGCGCACAAAGATGACGGATTTTCCCGGCATCAACAGCAGCCCGGTTTTCTCGCCGGATGGTAAAAGTCTGGCAATGGTGTTGTCAAAAGATGGCAACCCGGAAATCTATGTGATGGATATTGCGACGAAAAATTTACAGCGCATTACGCGAAATCGTGCCATTGATACGGAGCCGGCCTGGGCACCGGATGGCAAGAGCTTAACATTTAGCTCGGAACGGGGTGGTAAACCTCAGATTTATAGCGTAAATTTATCTTCTCGTAAGGTTAGACGCCTTACATTTGAAGGCGAACAGAATCTTGGCGGTACCATTACACCTGACGGTAAACAAATGGTATTGGTAAATCGCACACGGGGTGATTACCGTATCGCTAAACTTGGATTGGAAAATGGCGGAATACAAGTACTGACGAAGACCTTTCTGGACGAGTCTCCGAGTATTGCGCCGAATGGAAGCATGATTATTTACAGTACCCTTCACAATGGCACACAGGTTTTATCTCTGGTGTCTTTAGACGGGCGCTTTAAAGCCAGGTTACCAGCCACAAATGGACAAGTGAAGTCGCCGAGTTGGTCACCATTTTTGTTTTAAAACAGATATACACAAATAAATATAAGGATTAAGAGGATGCAAATGAATAAAGTGATGAAAAGCTTCATTATTGCCTTGCCAGTGGTGACTATGATGGCTTGTTCTTCCGGCCCGTCTGAAGAAGAACTGGCCGCTGAACGTAACCGTGTTGCCCAGGAGCAGGCAGAAGCGGAACGTCAGGCTCGTGAAGCTGAACAAGCGCGTGTACAGGCAGAAGCTGCTACCCGCATGCAACGTCAGCAGGAAATGGTTGAAGAGCAGAAAGCGGCGCTGAAAAAAGAGCAAACCGTTTACTTTGATTTCGACCGTGCAACGATTAAAGCAGAATTCCAGGCTTTACTGGATAAACACGCTGAGTTCCTGGTAAACAACCCGAATCAAAACGTGGTTATCGAAGGCCACACTGACCAGCGCGGTACACCAGAGTACAACATTGCTCTGGGTGAACGTCGTGCACAAGCTGTTGAAACTTACCTGATGAACGCAGGTGTAAGCAGCAGCCAAATCTCTACTGTTTCTTACGGTGAAGAGAAGCCAGCAGTTATGGGGTCAACTGAATACGCGATGGCACAAAACCGTCGTGGTATCGTAGTTTACCAATAAGGGTTAAGCTTTGGTTAAACCAATGATTCAGGGCGTCACCATGTGTGCCGCCCTTTGTATTTCAGCCGCAGCGCAAGCTCAGGCACCTGTTTATGATGTCGGTAACAGCAGCTCGCAGCAAACGGCTAATTCAGGCAATTCCTCCAGCACGTTAGAGCAACGCATCACTGTACTGGAACGAATGGTAGACAGCCGCACGCAAATGCAGCACCGTTTGCAGCAACAACTCGACACCATGCAGGGTGAAATTGACGAGTTGCGCGGGGCTGTTGAAGTGCACACCAATCAACTTGAGAAAGTGCTTGAGCGCCAACGCGAGTTGTATCTGGAAATTGACAAGCGTGTTGAAGCGTTAAAGCAGGCTGGTGTGGGCAGTGCATCCGGTTCAGCTTCTGATTATTCATCACCTGCGCCGTCTCAGCCAGCACCGTCGAAACCTCAGTCACCGGCACCGGCCAGCGCAGAGAGTGAGAGTGATGCCTATGACGCTGCGGTCAATCTGATCCTGAAGTCCAGAGAATACGACAAAGCCATTCCGGCTTTTCAGTCTTTCCTGTCATCTTATCCAAACAGTGAATACGCGCCTAACGCGCATTATTGGTTAGGGCAGTTGTTGTTTAATCAGCAAAAGTGGTCTGATGCATCTGAACAGTTCAATATTGTTATTGATCGCTTCTCAGACTCTCCCAAACGACCTGACGCATTACTTAAGCTTGGAGTGATAGCAGAAAGACAGGGCAACAAAGGACAGGCCAGAAGCCTGTTTCAGCAAGTGGTCAATGAATATCCTGATTCATCCGCCACCAAACTTGCCCAGTCCCGTTTATCCGGATTATAAGCTGATTAAAAAAACCTCCTCCGGGAGGTTTTTTATTGCCTGCAAAATTCTGCGTAAAATACGCCTGCCTGTTTTTTATACGGAAAAACAAAAGTTAGCGGTGGTGAACTTAAATTCCTCACTGCAAATTTGTCTGCGAAGTGTGATGTTGAGAACGTAAAATAACCATCTGTTGCCGGCGTCTCAAAAATAATTAAAATTATTTTGAGAAAGTTGGTGAATAATCCGGCAGTTGCACAAAATTTTTTTAAAAGATGAGAAAAAATTCAGGCAAATCCCACTGCAATTTTGCGTCTGGATGCTACATTTTTATCTGTCCGGCAGGGTTAAATTCAAAATAACTCTCCGAAAAGCGGGGGAATACTGTACGATTTGATTTCATTTTGACCGTTTGAACAAGAAAAACGAGAAAAGTGAAAATAAATCCGGATTTAAGGTTGCACTGCCTCAGAATCTGAGTATTATATGCCGCCGTTGCCACAGAGTGGTGACGCAGAAAGGCGAAAGGGTCGTTAGCTCAGTTGGTAGAGCAGTTGACTTTTAATCAATTGGTCGCT
>NZ_CFHOXV010000016.1:0-78582 GCF_984505615.1 Alteromonas sp.
TGAAGTCACGCTGATCCCATGGGATCACGCCTACCACAGCCAGCCCGGCCATGGTGCCCCGGCCCGGCGCACGTACCAGCAGGCGATCGAAAGTCCCTTCTTCACGGTAAGGCATCAGAATCGATTCCACTTTTCTCATGCTTTCCGCTGTATTTTCAAAAGACGCACCTTCCTGACCTTTTACCATTATATAAAAAGTCCCCCGGTCTTCTTTCGGGGTGAACTCTCCGGGAATTTTCCCGAACAGCTGCCAGATGAGAATTAGCGTAATGATGAACAGCACGGCCATCAGCCATGGCTGGTGGATGGTGGTACCCAGACTGCTTTCGTAGCGGTTCTCGATAGCCTTGAAGCGCTTATCCAGCCAGCTGCCGAAGCCTTTGTCCCGCGACTGCTTTTTCAGTAATTTCGAGCACATCATGGGAGACAGCGATAACGCCGTAAAACTGGAGAAAGCCACAGCGGCGGCCATGGCCAGCGCAAATTCTGTAAACAACCGCCCGATATTTCCTTCCAGGAAGATTAGCGGTACAAATACAGAAATCAGAACCAGCGTGGTGGCGATAACAGCAAAGCCTACTTCTTTTGCCCCGCGGTAAGACGCGAGTAAAGGCGGCTCTCCCATTTCGATACGACGGTAAATATTCTCAAGCACAACGATGGCATCATCCACCACCAGCCCGATGCCGAGCACCATCGCCAGCAGCGTCAGCAAGTTGATGGAAAAGCCCAGCATATACATCACAATGAACGCACCGATCATCGACACCGGCACGGTGACAGCAGGGATCAGTGTTGCGCGGACATTCCCGAGGAACAGGTAAATCACTACCACCACCAGAATCATGGCGATAATCAGGGTGTTGTATACTTCGTTGATTGATTCCTCGATAAATACCGAAGAGTCGTAACTGGGTACAATGAAAATGTTATCCGGCAGCGTTTCTTCAATTTTAGCAATCTGCTCTTTGGCAGAACGCACCACATCGAGGGTATTGGCTTTCGATTGCTTAATGATCCCCAGGCCAATCATGTTTACACCGTCACCGCGGAATTCACTTTCGTCATCCTCCGGTGCCAACTCCACATTGGCAATTTCACCCAGTCGTACCAGATAACCGTCGTTACCTACCGCGACAGTCAACTGGGCAAAATCATCAGGCGTTAAGAATGAGCGCGCTACCCGCACCTCAAAATCCCGGTCATTGGATTCAACTTCACCTGCCGGCAACTCTACGTTTTCTGACTGAATCACATCTTCCACGTCGGTAACGGTGATACCACGTGCCGCCATAGCGTTACGGTCAAGAAACACCTTCATGGCATAGGTCCGGCCGCCGCCCAGCTGAACCCTGGCCACACCATCAGCAATGGACAGACGGTCTACCAGGAAGCGCTCGGCATAATCGGTAAGCTCCATGGTATCCAGGTTAGTACTGCGCAGGTTAAACCAAACCACAACATCTTCGTCTGAACTTTCTTTTGATACCTCGGGAGGATCAGCCTGTTCAGGCAGGTTGTTCAGCGCACGGCTCACCCGTTCCCGCACATCATTGGCTGCAGCATCGATATCACGGGTCAGCTTAAACTCAATTGAAATAGACGAACGTCCGTTGCGGCTGGTTGAGGTGATATTTTTTATCCCTTCAATCCCACTGATGCGGTCTTCCAGCAACTGCGTAATACGGGTTTCAACAATGTTGGCTGAAGCGCCGTCGTAATTGGTGTTGATTGATACGATTGGCGGGTCGATATCCGGATATTCCCGCAGCGACAGCATACTGATCGCCACGATGCCGAAGATCACCACCAGCAAATTAATCACCGATGCGAACACCGGCCTTTTTACGGAAGCATCAGATAACCACATGGTTACACTCCCTCAGCATTCAGTACACGAACGGCAGAGCCTTCCTGCACACGTAACGTGCCTTCGGTAATAATACGTTCACCGCTGACCAGACCGTCGACAACCTGCACGATACCGGGTTTGCGTTCGCCGATAATCACTTCGCGTTGCTCGACCACATCGTTATTCACGACAAATACGTACTGCTTATCCTGAATGGGCACCAGCGCTTTTTCAGGAATAACCAGTGTTTCCAGAACCTGCTTTTCCAGTGTGATTTGAAGCAGCATACCGGGACGGATTTTCACCGGTTCGTTTTTAATGTGTGCTCTTACCAGAACAGAGCGTGAGACCGGATCGATACGGGAACCAATAGTGGTAATGGTGCCTTCAAAATCTTCTCCCGGATACGCTACGGACCGTGCGATAACCCGCTGACCGGGAGAAAGGCTGGCAAGCTGCCCTTCTGCCACACTGAAATCGACCTTGATAATGCTGATATCGTCCAGCGTGGTAATGGCATCACCCGGTTGTACCAGTGAGCCTTTACTGATGTTGCGGATGCCGAGCAGACCGGCAAAGGGGGCGCGGATTTGCAGCTCATCCAGCTGAGACTTCGCAACATCCAGTTGCGCTTCAAGTCCTTTCAGTTTGGCTTGCTGTTCGCCAAGTATTTGTTGCGATGCCGCGCGGGTTTTCGCCAGGTTCACTACCCGCTCATACTGACTTTTCGCTTCCACAATGTTCGCTTCAAGTTCAACAATACGGGCCAGCTCTTCGTCATTATTCAACTGAACCAGTAATTGTCCGGTTTTTACCGTATCACCGTCATCAAACTTTACGTCTGTAACGCGGTCGGTCTGCTGCGCCGTGATCGTGACCGATTCGTTGGCATTGGCCGTACCCAGCGCCTCAATGGTCACCGGAAAGGTTTGCTCGGCTACTACAGTCACGCGAACGGGAGAAGGTAAACGGCCTCCGCCTGCAGAAGATTCTTCAGCAGGCAGATTGATATAAATTAAGAACGCACCTAACGCGACAACGCCCACCAGTAACGGGGACAAAAAGGACTTTTTCGACATCTCTGATTCCTATCAACGTTTCTCAACTGCACAGTCAGGGCGATGCTGACACTGTGTATGCATTTCTATTCCATGCACTGAGAAATTAAAACAAGCCTTGGTACGTGGCTGTTGTTATTGTTGTTATACTGCCGGACAACTCTTGATGAAATCAGGCCGCCGGTCTGTTTGTTTATAATTATTTAAATTTTATTTTACCTGGTTGTATGCTTTTTAGGATTCGCTCATCAGTCGTTTTGTTACTTCTGCCGCTTTTTGGCTGCTCTGAGGTTCCCGCGCCTCCGGTTTGCCGTTCAGTTGAATCCACCTTACCGGCTCATGACGCTCTCGCCTGTGTGATCAAAACAGATAAATACGCATTACTGCTGGAAAATGCCGGAGGTCTTCTGACCATGCCACTGGCCAGCATCAATGAAGAGCAAAGTGAACAGTGCGCCCTGCATGAACAGGTCTGGCAACAAACCGGTGTAAATGTGGAAGTGGGTAAACTTGTGCTGATCACCAGCCAGAATATGGCCGTGTACGAATGCACCCAGCAAGCCGGCCTGGACAACATCACTGACGACTTCCCCTCGCCCGGCTGGACTGGCAAATCACTCAGTTGGGTAAAGCGTGATGTTTTTTCAATCAATATCAAAGACATGGAAAACCGCGATCATTTGATCCCGCTGCGTGACAGCGTCACAATACTGCATCAGAATACGCAACCAGCCGGTGGTAACACCACCACAGCGAACCAGTCCGGAGAGTAAATCTCAACGTCTCTGCTTTTTCCTCCGGATGATAAATAATAAGTCAGACGATACTGGCATTGTTGACTGTCAGTCCGTCTGCTACTTTGTATCAACAGGACATAAAAGGAGTGATACCCGTGTTTGAGCTTGAACATTTCAGTTTGAAAGACAAGGTGTCGCCGGAAGAATGGCAAACCCGCGTCGATCTCGCCGCCTGCTACAGGCTGGTAGATAACATGCGCTGGGGCGATCTTATCTATACTCACATTTCCGCTAAAGTACCGGGTACACAGCATTATCTGGTTAACCCTTTTGGTCTGGCATTTGATGAAGTGCGCGCGTCGAATCTGGTGAAGGTTGATCTCGACGGCAATATTCTCGATGGCTCCCCCTACCAGATCAATCCGGCCGGTTTCACCATTCACAGCGCCATTCACGAAGTCCGTGAAGATGCGAAATGTGTTATTCACCTGCATACAAAAGCCACTATCGCCGTGGCGTCAGTAAAAGGTGGTTTGAAGCCCTGGAGCCAGTATTCACTGTTTTCCCTGCCCTCGCTGAGCTATCACAGCTACGAAGGTCTGGCGGTTGATGATAATGAAAGAAAGCAGTTACAGGATGATTTGGGCGATACCAACCATATGTTATTGCCCAATCACGGCGGCTTGACGTTAGGCCCTACGGTAGGCGACGCATTTATGCGCTTTTATGATCTGGAACGCGCCTGTGATATACAAATGTCACTGATGCAATCCGGTCAGGAAGTGATTGAAATACCCGAGCCCATTGTAAAGGGCATTTATGATCAGGCAAAAATTGTACACTCAGGCGAAACCGGCGGCCAGAAAGCCTGGCCAGCGATGCTGAGAAAAGCCTGGAAACTCGACCCGACATTCTGCGAATAAGCTAGTTGCAGGCTGATTACGGGGACGGGATTAGCATTCATAACGCACCGGTTTATACGGAATCTTGCCAGCTATCGCGGTGGCGCTGCGGGATAAGGGTTTTGTCATTCATAACCGTCTGCCGCAGGGAAGCGGCAGTCGAGGCCCCATGGATGGGTTTACGCCGTGTTATGAATGACAATCCCGTTCCCGCAACAGCGCGACGCGATAGTCTGAGCAACTACATTCAGGACAAAAGATGAAAATTACCAAAGTTGAAATATTCGATATTGAGTGCCCGGAACGTCCGCCATGGAATCCGGTTTTTGTGCGTATTTACACCGATGAAGGTATTACCGGTGTTGGTGAAGCCGGTCTGGCTTACGACTGGGGACATTCGGCTGCTGCGCACATGATCAAAGAAATCGCAGAAGCTATGCTGATTGGCTGGAACCCTTTCAACACTGAAGGTCTGTGGTCGAAAATGCTCCGTGAGAGCTTCTGGGGCTTAGGTGGCGGTCCTGTCATTTACGCCGCCATGAGTGCGGTGGATACAGCCCTTTGGGATATCAAAGGTAAAGCACTTGGCTTGCCGGTTTATCAACTGCTTGGCGGTAAGACTAACGGCAAGCTGCGTTCTTACGCCAGTCAGTTACAGTTCGACTGGGACACCACTATTACCAAACTGATCCAGCCTGAAGAATATGGCCGTGCCGCAGAAAAGGCGATGGCTGAAGGTTACACTGCGGTGAAAGTTGACCCAATCGTTTATGACATTAACGGCGACACCCATTATGACCGCACGAAAATCATTTCCAGAGGGGAAATGAAACTGTTCCGTGCACGTCTGCAGGCAATCCGTGATGCCATGGGTGACGAAGGCGATATTATTTTTGAATGCCACAGCTTACCGGGTGCAACCACGGCTATTCAACTGGGCGAACTGGTAGAAGAATTCGGCTGTATGTACTACGAAGAACCGGTTAACTACCTGAACTCAAAACTGCATGACAAAGTTGCCCGTAACGTGAAAGCACCGATTGCCGGCGGCGAACGTTTGTATAACCGCTGGGGCATCCGTCCATATCTGGAAGATCAGTCTCTGGACGTTTTACAGCCTGATATTGGTCTGTGCGGCGGCTTCACCGAAGCGAAAAAAGTGTGTGACTACGCCGACATATACGATGTGCGCATTCAGGCTCACGTCTGCGGTGGTCCGGTGGCAACGGCAGCCAGCCTGCACCTTGAAACCGCCATTCCTAACTTCCTGATCCACGAGCATCACACCTACGCAACCAAATCGTGGAACCGTGAATTATGTATTCAGGATCCTCAACCGGTTAATGGCTTTATTGAAGCGCCGGACACACCGGGAATTGGTATTGAGCTGAATGATGAAGTGGTTTACCGTTCACCCAACATGTCAGTGACTGAACTGAAATAAGTCTCAACGACGCATTTAAAACCTTCAGAGCCGTTCATCCGTTGAACGGCTTTTTTCTGTCCGCAGAAAAACGACGGCTTACATAGCTGAAACGTCCAACTATCACGTTCAATAACCGCTCCTTTTTCCTGTCTCTCACGTACCATACGCCAGTTGCCGCAATCCTTGCGACGCCGTTTCCGTTTTCTGGAGCACTTATGGCGCATTTTACTGTCATCGGCCTTGGCCGCTTTGGCATTACCACCAGTTTAGAGCTGATCCATCTGGGTCACACTGTTACCGGTATCGACAGCGATGAAAAGCTGGCTGAACAATATTCTACCGAACTGACCCAAACCCTTATCTGTGACGCCACCGACGAAAGAGCCATGGCAGAACTCAGTCTTCACGACAGTGATGCCGTGCTTGTCGCCATCGGTGAAGATATGCAGGCCAGCTTGCTGTGTGTGCTGAACCTGAAAAATGAAGGTGTGCAGAATATCTGGGTGAAGGCTAACAGTAAGGCGCATCACACCATACTTTCAAAACTGGATGTGAGCCGCATCATTCACCCTGAAGAAGAGATGGGCGTTCGTGTGGCTCAGGCATTGAATTACCCGATGGTCAGTGACTATCTGAGTTTGGGGCACGGCCATTACATTGTAGAAGTGGTGGTACCGCAAACAAAGTCCCCCATGACACTGGATACAGTCATTAATGGCTACAAAGACGATATTCACTGCCTGATGGTTAAACGTAAGCATCAGATATACTGTACGCCTGACATGGCGTTTCAGCTGAAACCTGAAGATCAGCTGGTGCTGAGTGGTCCCAGGGAACTGCTGGTTAAAATTGCGCCGAGACTTAAACATTGAAACGCTGGTTACCGGCGAACCGCCCGCTGGAACGAAAGCCGAAAGGTGCGCGAAAAATTCAGGCGGCTCCGCCTCTTATCCTGTCGTTGAGCTTTCTGAGCTTTATCGTTCTTGGCACCCTGCTGCTTAAATTGCCCTTTGCCACCACAGCACCAATCACCTGGACGCAAAGCCTGTTCACCGCCACCTCAGCGGTGACTGTAACGGGGCTCGCCGTTGTGGATACCGGAACCGGCTTCACCCTTTTCGGGCAAACCGTTATTGCCGGGCTCATTCAATTTGGCGGTCTTGGTTTAATGACCTTTGCGGTTGTAACGCTGGTCGCGGTAGGCAGTAAGATAAGCTTTCTGCAACAAAGCGCGGTGAAGGAAGCGTTTAATGAAACCGACACGTCGTCACTGGTCAGTACCGCCAAAGCCGTTATTCTTTTTGCACTGGTAACAGAAGCCGCAGGCATGCTGATCCTGACCTGCTACTGGCAGGCGGAATCAGGCTGGTCAACGGCCGCATACGAAGCCTTTTTCTACACCATATCCGCGTTCAATAATGCCGGCTTTGCACTGCAGCCGGACAGTCTGTCCTGGTATGTCAGCGATCCTGTGGTTAATATCACGATTACCGCGTTGTTCATTACTGGCGGACTGGGCTTTTCTGTATGGATAGATCTGGTTAAAAAACGAAGCTGGCAAACGCTGACGCCTTACAGTAAAACCATGATAGCCGGTACGGTCATCATCAACGTAGTCGCGTTACTGCTAATTTATGCCATTGAATATGATAACCCGGACACACTGGGCAAGCTGGACGCGGCGGGTAAATGGTGGGCCTCCTGGTTTCAGGCAGTCACGCCGAGAACCGCGGGTTTTAACACCCTGGATATTGCTGCGCTGGAAGACGGCTCTGTCACCCTTATGTTGCTGCTGATGTTTATCGGCGGCGGGTCAATGAGTACCGCCAGCGGTATCAAAGTCGTAACCTTCGTGGTACTTCTGACCGCCACTTACAATTTTCTGCGCCGCGACCACGCGCCAACGCTTTTTCAGCGTACCATCCGAACAGAAACCGTGTCTAAGGCCCTGGCTCTCACAGTGATTTCAGGCGGGGTGACCTGGGTGGCGATTTTTCTGCTGACCATCACAGAGGATGCCCCTTTTCTGGATATCGTCTTTGAAGCCGTATCCGCGATGGGCACGGTGGGTCTGTCGAGAGGACTGACAGGAAGCTTATCCGCTGCCGGTGAAGGCATTATTATTGTGCTGATGTTCCTTGGCCGGCTGGGGCCGCTTACCCTCGCCTATTTGTTGGCAAGTCCGAGACAACGTCATGTTCGCTACCCTGACAGCCGTATTTCTATCGGATAAAGTCTCAGACCTTATCTCTAAGCTTGCCGGTGTGGATTACCTGAATAGCCGGCAGGCTAACCAAAATACCAGTACAGACTATTTTCACTCAGCCATTTGTCTGCACACAAGGCGGGCACTGCCTGCGTTATTGTGTGCCAGAAAGCACCGTAATCACTGTGCCAGGTACACAAGGGAAAATTACTGCCTGTCATTACCCGGCTTTCGCCAAAATACTGATGCACGGTGTTCACCACCGGCACAATATCATCCGCGCGCCATTGACGGTTATGCATTTCCCAACCGGACAGTTTTACGGCAATATTATCAGCCCTGCTTAAGGCTTTCAGGTTGTCCTGCCACACCTTAATATTTTTATCTGCCAACGGAAATCCGGCATGATTCAGAATGAACGACATGGCAGGAAAATCCGCAGCCACAGCAGACAGCGCCTGGACGCCGGCAGTGTCATACAAGGATAACTGGGCATCAAAACTCAATCCCGCCTCTGCCAGCAATGCCAGGCTCGCTTTGGCTTCAGCATCATTCAGAACAGACGCGGCTTCGTCGTCCAGGATATGCCTGACACCGGTAATACAAGGGCGTTTGAGCAATTCTGAAATCACATGCTGATTATTACCTGCCAGCAAGTCAAAACCGGCAACTGCGCGAAAAGGGATATGGCAATGCTGCGCCAGGTAATCAGCCTCACGCCAGGGCATTGCATTGTCGAATCCGGCTTCAATATGCACAAACCCGCTAAGCTGCTCCGGGGCTGACACCACTAAATCAGACTCAGAGAAATTTTTCGCGATAACCGGTTTATCCGGCCAGAATGGCGGATTGTCAGGGGACAACCAGTGGTACTCACCGGCCTGTAAATCAAATAAGTGCAGATGGGCGTCGATGATTTTCATGGTTACTGTGTGGTATAGCCGCCGTCGATACTTTGCAGACTGCCGGTGATAAAAGCCGCATCATCACTGGCAAGGAAGAATGTTAACGCAGCCACTTCTTCCGGTTGCCCCAGCCGTCCGAGGGGTTGTGCTGCAGCCTCTTCTGCGTGCACTTCGGCTTTATCCGCACCGCTTGCGGCCACATATTTATCGATGGCGTTATGATACAAAGGCGTTTCAATTGTGCCCGGGCAAACCGCGTTTGCACGAATATTATAAGGCGCGTAATCCAGCGCGGTGGTTTTAGCCATGGATGCCAGCGCCGCTTTACTCAGGTTATAAGCAAAAGAATTACGCTTGCCGATGATCGCCTGATCTGACGCCATAATGATGATTGCGCCTTTGTTCGCTTGTTTCATTACCGGCAACACCGCGCGTACTGCATGATAGGCCCCTTTCACGTTTAAAGAGAACACCTTATCGAAGTCTTCCGGCGTGGTGTCTTCGATGGTGGCAGAGAAATGCATACCCGCATTGCTTACCAGACAATCGATACGTCCGAAACGCGCTGCAATGTCACTGATACAGTCACTGACCGCTGCAGCACTGGTGACATCGCACTGCATCCATTGCGCGTGCTCAGGAGGGTTATCGAAATCACGGATATCTAAATTGATGACCTGATATCCCGCGGACGCAAACTTTTCGCAGACGGCCAGACCGATACCTAAACTGCCGCCGGTGACCACGCAAACAGGTGATGATTGTTGCATTACTTTTCCTATTTCAGCTTTCGCCTTCACAATGGCTAACAGGATGCCTGCAGTTGACGGAAAAGTAAAAATGAACCGTGCCGGCAGCGTTCAGTTTCATAACTGACAATCTCAGGCGGTCAGGGCTTCTCCGTCGCCAGGCTGACATCAGCAGACGCCATCACCTGCATCAATTCCTGCCAGACTTTTCCTGCCCCGTGCACCGCAAGATGAGAGCGGTCTGAGTGAACCGGTTCCCCGTCATCAATGATGGTACAGGTTTCGCCTTCACAAAGGGCGGCATCAGGATCCACGTACCACACATTACTGTGCGCTTCAGCAAATTGCTTCAGGCGGCTGTTAACGGAGTAGTCCTGCTTCGGCTGAGTACTGCTGCATACAGGAAAAAAGCCGGCAGCGGGAAGTGACTGCCTGGCCAGACATTCGTAAGCATTTACCCACGCCTTTTGTGGCACACCAACCAGAAAATACTTTCTGTCACCCAACCTTGAGATAAAGGTTTCCATTTCAGCGATGACTTTGTCGTTATATTCTTCTTCGGTAAGCTCCAGCTTATTACTGGCGTCTTTTTTCATGATTTTTTCCTGATAGCTGTCCCATGACTGGGCCAGAACCAGTGGCTTGTCGTTACCTTCTATCCGTTGTTTCACTTCCTCAAACTGATCTGAGCAAGCTTCAAGTTCACCGCCTTCTTCATATTTGGCCAGTGTGGGAAAGAAGGGACAGCCATGATAAAACCGTCCGAGTACCGGGATCCCGCTGTCACTCAGCGTACGGCCATATTGAAGAGAATAGCTGTCACCGATGAGAATAAACTTGTAGTCATTGTCCTTCGCATGAAAATAAATCCATTCATCGGCACTGTATCCCGCCCCGCCATAATAGGTTTCATGGTAAGACAGAGCATCATGACGGAATTTCTCCGGCACGCGCTCCGGCGATCCCTGTTGCTGGTAAACCCATAAACTCCCCGCAAGGGTCAGGATGAACATCAACCAGTAACGTCGGGGCCGGTGGTACTGCTCTATCAGCCGGTAAGACAACCAGCCTGCCAGAATAGTCAGGGCGACAAAAAGCCAGAAAGACAGTTCAAGGTGGTAAATATTGTTCGCCACCACAATGATCCAGTGCCAGAGATAGATGGAGTAAGACCACAATCCCAGTTTCTGACTGACGACATTGGTGGTGATGACGCTCTTTTCATCCCGCGCCTGAATAACCATAAACGTGCCGGCAACCGGAAAGAATGCGAGATAGCCGGGCCAGAGATTATCTTCGCTGATAACAAAATAGGTTATTGCGATGAGCGCCAGTCCCGCCAGTGCAAGGTAACCCCGCGTTTTGTCCGAAACATTTAACGGATAGAAGAAAGCCACTCCGCCGGCCAGCATTTCCCAGGCCCGTGCAGAAATTAAAAAATAGCTTGCTGAAGGATAAGCAAAAGACAGCCACAGGTTAGCTAAGAAGGCCAGCAGGGTGAGAGCCAGCACAACATGCGGGAGGGATTTACTGCCGCACAGCTTACGCAACCCGATGAGTATCAGTGGATAAAGGAGATAAAACTGCCACTCCACAGACAGTGACCAGGTATGCAGCAACCATTTTTGCGTCGATGCCGCATCAAAATAACCGGCCTCCTGCCAGTACACAATATTCGAAACAAAAGTCAGGCTGGACGCAATATGCTTACTCAGCGCGGCATAATCAACCGGCGTGACAGCAAACCAGCCGCACACCAGTAATACCAGACAAGCCGCTGTCAGAGCAGGAACGATACGTTTAGCTCTGGCGCAATAAAACCGCCAGGTACCGAAGGTGTTTTTATCCAGCCCCCTGCTGATAATTGAAGTCATCAGGAAACCGGATATCACAAAGAACACATCGACGCCGGCGAAGCCGCCGGGCAGGTATTCCGGTTGATAATGAAAAAGCACCACGGCAATCACTGCCAGCGCACGGAGTCCGTTTATATCTTTACGAAATTGCAATTCTTTCCCTGTAAATCACATGCCTGTACTCAGAGAATCTGACCAGGCGCTTTTTGTCATCTCATAACTACGCTTAAAGGGATAATCAGGATTACCCCGCAACCGGCCTGCTCAATTCACGCTGCTACTGCTACTGCTACCGCTGCCCTTTCTCAGCTCATGGACTATGCTTTCATTCAGATGACAAACGCTAAATTTAAAACCTGCAGGCTATCTTGTCCGGTGAGTTTGTGCATATAATGTTAAAATTCAAACAAGCGTTTAACTTTGGAGTGAATCATGCCGCAATATCAGGCGCCACTGGCGGATTTTCAATTTCTGTTGCGGGACTGGCTGAACGTCAGTGACCATTATCAGTCGACCGGACTGGAAGATTTCGATTTTGAGCTTGCCAGTGAAGTGCTAACTCAGGGAGCCAGGTTTGCAGAAGACGTGGTGGCACCGCTAAACCGCAGCGGTGACGAAGCCGGCTGTACGTTTGCAAATGGTGCCGTAACTACGCCGCAAGGGTTTGCTGCGGCCTATGAAGAGTATGTTGCCAATGGCTGGAACGCCATGCTTGGTCCGGTGGACTACGAAGGTCAGGGATTACCCTACACCATGGCGGTGCCGGTGCATGAAATGCTGAACTCAGCCAACCTGAGCTGGCGCCTGACGACTATGCTGACAGAAAGCGCCGTTCTGGCTGTCAGCCGCCATGCAAGTGAGGATTTAAAAGCCACTTATCTGGCTAAGCTGGTGTCCGGAGAGTGGACCGGAACCATGAACCTGACAGAGCCTCAGGCCGGTACTGATCTGGCTTTGCTGAACACTAAAGCTGAGCCGCAGGACGACGGCAGTTATCGCATCACCGGCAGCAAAATATTCATCACCGGCGGCGACCACGACTGGACGTCGAATATTATTCATATGGTGCTGGCACGTTTACCTGATGCGCCGAAAGGTGTGAAGGGGATCAGCCTGTTTCTGGTGCCGAAGTTTATGCCGGACAGTCAGGGAGAACCGGGTGAAGCTAATTCGCTGTCTGTGGGCAGTATTGAACACAAGATGGGGATCAAAGCCAGTCCCACCTGTGTGATGAATTTCGATGGCGCGACAGGCTGGCTGGTTGGCGGTAAAAACCAGGGCCTGGCCTGTATGTTTACCATGATGAATGATGCCCGTTTTCAGGTAGGTCTGCAGGGTCTGGGTGCTGCAGAAGCCTCTTTCCAGGGCGCGCTGACATATGCCAGAGAGAGGCTGCAAAGCCGCGCGCCACAAGGCGTTCAGCAACCGGACGCGAAAGCCGACCCTATTGTATTTCAGCCTGATGTGGCCCGCATGCTGCTCACCCAGAAAACGTTAACGGAAGGCAGCCGCGCTTTATCACTGTTGTATGCAAAGTATATGGATGCGGAGCACTACGGGACAGAGGACGAGAAACAGCACGCCGGTCAGGTTCTGCAATTTCTGACACCGGTCTGCAAAGCATTCTTCACTGATATGGGGCTGGAAACCACCAGCCTGGGGATCCAGATATTCGGCGGACACGGCTACATCCGGGAATGGGGCATGGAGCAACTGATGCGGGATGTGCGTATAGCCCAGTTGTATGAAGGTACCAATGGCATACAGGCGCTGGATTTAATTGGCCGTAAACTGACCCGCGATGGCGGCAACATGCTGAAAGCGACTTACGACGTTTTTGCCGGACTTGTTGACGCTATGACAGATTCAGACGCCAGACAGAATGCACAGACTCTGCTGAGCAGCTGGATGGATGCATCCACTGCCTGCCTGGACAAAGATCCGGTATTTGTAGCGGCTGCGGCCTGTGATTATCTGGCATACACAGCGTATTCATTAACTGGTCTGTGCTGGTACAGCATGGCAGATAAAGCCGCGCAGGGAGACAATCCCACCTTTGCCGCAGCGAAACAAAAGTGTGCAGATTTTTACGTTGCACGTATCTTGCCACGGCGGGACGCGCACTTGTCAGCCATGTTAAGCGGCGCTGAGAATGTACTTGCTGTCACTGGCAGTGAGTTTGACTACCGCTGATTACCGCTAATCATCACTGGCAACAATAGCCACAGATAAAAAAGAAGGGCGCCTGCAATGCAAGGCGCCCTTTTCATTTATATCAAATCAGCAGTATTTATCTGCTGCGTAACAGCGCCCCAAGATTGCGGCGGGCACCGTTGTTCTGCGCGTCTTCCGTCGCACAGCGGCTGCGTGTACATAACGAACGCATTACTGCGATGTCACGGGTATTCACTTTGCCGTCATTATTTAAATCGAAAGCCATGTCGATAGCCTGACGGGCGATGATAGCAAACATGAAACTGCGGATATCATTGTTATCCACGTCTTCGTCGCCGTCCCAGTCACCTGTCACTGCCTGCACATCTGCGTCCAGCTGATAGGTACCGATAACCGGATCATGGTCAGACGCACGGAAGGGCAGCTCGTTCAGGAATGAAGCCGGCTTATATTCTTCGTTATAATCGAAGAACTCCGGTTCATCACTGTTGATGTGCCATTCAGTAACATCCACCAGCATATCTCGGGCAGCGGCGTTGTTGAACATGTAATCCAGCGTACCCACAAGGCCGTCATAGGTATAGCTGTAAGATGCACTGCCTTTCAATTCAGACACGGTGTCGGTAAAACCGGCGTCTGCCAGTACCTGCACAGGATCTTCCTGAGCATAAGCGTTGTAGTCTCCCAGCAGGATCATCGGCGTGTCCTGATAAGTGCTTTGCAACCACTGTGCAATGGCCATAGCGGCACGGGTACGCTTACGGTTACAGAAACCCTGTTCGGTATTACCGTCTTCCTGACAGCTGCTGCTTGAACCTTTCGATTTCAGATGGTTAACATCAACCACGAAGGTTTTACCGCTTTCAGTGTGAGTAAACAGTTGTGACAGAGACGGACGGTTACCGTAGTCTGCAAACAACACGCCTTCCTCATCAGAAGGACTGTTCGCTTCCATCAGAATTTGCGGTGCACCTGAAGGTGTAACCACGGCAGGACGATACAGAATACCTGATGTAATCGCATCGGTGCCTAACTGTTCAACACCGGCATCTACATAGGCGTAAGTGCCTTCACCGAATTCCGCATTCAGCGCATCGACCAGATGAGCCACTGTACTGTCAGCACCGAAACCGTCATTTTCCAGTTCCAGCAGTCCAAGTACGTCAGCATCAATGGCTACCAGCGCGTTGACAATTTTCGCCAGCTGGCGCTGATATTCTGCATAGGAATCTGCACCGCGCTCTGTCGGGAAACCACCTTCATTACCGTCACCGTTGAACAGGTTCAGTACGTTGAAGCTGGCAATTTTCAGGTTACCTTCAGATACCACTGGCGCATCTTCACGGTAGTTATCAGCCAGTAAAGACGGCACCTCAACCGGACGGATTCGGTATGCAGAATAGCCATAGTCCATCACGCCGGTTACACCGGTGATCAGGTCGCCGGAACGGATAGTGTTGTAAGGTGTGAAACCACCTGCAGGCAGCATCCACTCTGACGCATAACCGTCTGCATTGTCGTCAATGATCAGTTTGTTCAGTCCGTTGGCTGTCGCCAGGTCCGCCGCTTCCTGAGAACCCGGTGCATACAGTTGTGTCGGGTTGAACAGACGTTCTGTAGACACCCAGATTTCACCGAAGTCAGAATACGGATAGATATTGCTGATCACCCAGTTTTCGTTACTGGTTACCAGCATACCTTCATATTTTTCAAATCCGGAAGCATCTGTCATAGGCAGAGTAATCGCCACTGCAGACACAGAGCCTGAACCACAGGACAGGGCTTCTGAAGAGGCAGTGATCATTGTGCGGCCGTAGTCTTCACCAACCGTACCCGCTAAACGGACAATCTCACCTTCAGTAACAGAGCCGGCCAGTGAAGCGCTGGCAATGAACACACCTTCAGAGGTAGTCTCATCGCCGTCACTGTCGCTGCTCTCTTCCTGAATCCAGAAACCGTCCAGAGCCGGAGTTACGTGGGTTACAACGGCTTCAACAATCACGCTCTGACCTGAAAGTGGTGAGCTGTCACCGCTTCCCTGTACAGCACTGATGTATGTCGCTTCGTCACCGCAAATACCTAATGATGCGTTGCCGCCATCGTCATTGCCGGTGCCGTAGAAACCGAGGTAATCGAAGGTATCCTGAGCGTACGCATCCCATTCAACACTGGGGTCAAACGCATTATAGGCATCACTGTCGCCTTCCGTAACAGAAGACTTGCGTACCAGCGTGCGGTTTTGTGTACGCACGTCACCGCCAGACCAGTATGAACCCGGGTCTTCACCGATAACACCGATACTGTCAATGATCACGCCGTTGTTACGCAGCACAACAGCATCATCACCGTTGAACTGAACGCTGCCGCTGGTCATGTCTGCCACATTAAGGATTGGATCTTCCGAAGAAGTATGCGCCAGCACAAATACATCACCCGCAGCCAGTGTGCCGGTTAATGTGAATGTCTGACCGGCAGAGGCTGACCCGTTAAAGTAAATCTGCACATCGTATGTACTCAGGTCGATGTCAGACAATGTCAGGTTAGCAATCTCAACCGCTTTATTATTAGAACCGCCTTCAATGTATTCAGAGAAGAAAAGCTCTGTGGCTGGTGCTACGTAAGAACCCAGCGGGAAAGGCATTGCCGCAGTGGCATTGCTGGTTTCACCGTCAAACACATTGGTACCGGCAACCTGCCAGTCTGCAATGTTAAACGTTGAAGAAGCACTACCGCCGGTACGGTAAGCCCAGCTGTCCAGATAATCCCAGTCTGTGCCCGTGCCGTCAGTATCACGGTCACCGTAGTAATCTACCAGCGCGCCGTCACAAAAGACTTCAATGGCATCGTCACCGTTGATAGACATAGCACCACTGGTGTAATCCGGTGCAAAACCGAAGAAATCTGCGAACCCTGTGGCTTCGCTGGCAACATAAATGAACTGGCCGGCCACAGCTGATACCGCAGGGAAAGTGAATTCCTGACCGTCAGAACCGCCACCATTATTCGCTCCGCCGACACCACACACACTGAGATCATCAATGTTCTGCGTTACCAGTAATTCGATACCTTTAGGTGTACCGCCGGATAACGGGCCGTCAAATACACCGGTAAGCATCAGTGCACCGCTGCCGGAAGGTTGTGGTTCCGGATCGGGCTCCGGCTCCGGTTCAGGGTCCGGCTCAGGATCGGGCGCTGTGACATCACCACAGCTGTCTGCATCGTAAAATAAGTCGATCCATTCAGGATGGTCGACAAACGGATTACGGTTGCCCTGATATTCATAGATGGCACTGTGACGACGGGTTTCGTCTGCATCTACAGGATCAGCATTGCTCCAGGCAATCAGCGTACACAGTTTGCCCAGCGCCGCTTCACCATTTGAGGTAATTCGGTCAACCAGTACCAGGTCCGGCGTTACATCGCTGCCGGCGCCTTCATAGCGCATATCCATGTACATCATCATCCGCGCGATGTCGCCTTTTACCTCATCCCGTGGCTCGAAAGAGTCACTGTCGATACGGTTGGCCGGCGCTTCAGAAAGGGCGTTGTCGGAATTGTCGAAATCCAGGTTGCTGCGGCTGCTGTTAACAGTAATGTCAGACGGACGCAGGTGCTGAATATCGGTATAAGCTTCATTTGACGAGCTGCTGAAACCATGACTCTTTGGCCAGCTGTGCTCACGGTTCCAGTAGTCAGGCTGGCTGGAATACTCGCCGGAGCCGTTTTCTGACTTAGGAATCGATTTGCCGGAATAAATCAGAATGATGTTATCCGGATTTGCAGGATCTTCATCGGTTTCCGTTAATGCCGTCCAGACTTCAGAATAAGTCAGCACCCGTTGACCGGAAATGGTTTCACTGAGTACCTGACGAATAACAGAGGTGTCGGAACTGGCATCGATTTCAGCCTGAACCGCCGCGTAGTATGAAGCAGCATCAAATTCGCCGGCATCTGCAACTTTGTCCAGATCAGGACAGTTTGTACAAACACCGCTTAAGTCTTCGTCACCGCCGCCGGTGCCACTGCCATCATCGCCGCCGTCATCACCACCACCGGTGTAATCATGGCTGCCCAGGCCTGTGAAATCATCCTGTGCCAGACCTTCCCATTCCGACGTATCATAGGCATCAAACGGGTCAGTATCGCCACCGGCAACACTGCTTAAACGTATGAGTGTGTCGTTCGCTGTGGTTACACTG
The DNA here is from genome assembly GCF_984505615.1 of Alteromonas sp. Lineage (NCBI taxonomy): Bacteria > Pseudomonadati > Pseudomonadota > Gammaproteobacteria > Alteromonadales > Alteromonadaceae > Alteromonas > Alteromonas sp. Next base: position 18,066 of record NZ_CFHOXV010000016.1, read on the forward strand.
CCGCTGCCCCAGGAAGAACCGGGATCAACGCCAACCTGGCCAATACTGTCCAGTACGTTACCGCTACTGTCAGTCAGAACAATGGCGTCATCACCATTAAACATAGACTGTGAAGTCAGCACATCAGCCAATGCCTTCAAAGTGTCTCCGGCACTTGAACTGGCAATAACTTGTGTACTTTGCGCTGCGATTGAACCTGAAAGTTCGATGTTTGCGCCCGCTGCAGTTTTTCCGTTGAAATAGATGGACAGTGTATAACCAGTCAGTGATACCGCGCTGTCTGTCGGGTTATAGATTTCTATCGCTTTATTAGAGCTACTCCCTTCAACATACTGAGAAATAAGCAGTTCATCGCCAATGGCAGATGCTGATATCCCCAATACGAGAGGAAGCAGGATTGGTGCTTTCATTATTAGTGCTCCTGCTTGTAATTAGAAACTATCCCAAAGTGCAGTTGCAGAGTATAAAGAAATTACTACAAAGAAATGACAATTTTTTGGCCAGCAGCGGTACTTTTTTGACCACATGGTCTGTACTCCCTGACAGCAAAGGGATGCAGGTATATCAGACAAAATTGATGTACAAGGAAGGGGTTGTGCCCGGGGATTCAGGGCACTGAAGAAAGTGGTGAGATAACAGGTTAGTTTTGCACCAGCGCGCTGGCCATCTCTTCGTTAAACCATTCTTTAATCATGGCTTTTTCGTAACCCAGGTGCGTATTTTGAGTGAAGGTACGGGGGTTATCTAAAAATCCCATATCCTTTAAGTCGACATCTGCACTCTTAACGACTTTGCCCGCTTCGTTAGTGAGGGTGTAGCTGAATTTAATACGCGGAATGTCCACCCGTTTCACAATGCGAACATCGGTGCCGGTGGCGTTGCCAAAGACAAAGCTGCTTGGCCACACCTGGCCGGCAAGATCCAGATTTGTCACCGTGATCGCCAGCTTGTCTTTTTCAGGCAGTTTCTCTGCCAGTTTGGCGAAGTATTCGTCCAGCGCTTTAAATGTACGTTCGCGGAACTTCACCCGGCTTTCATTAGCAGGACGTACATCAGTGTACTTCTCCGGCTTTTCCCAGGTAATTTCTGTGGTGGCAGACCATGCCTGTACAGACAGCAGTAAACTGCCGGCGGTCAGAGAAACCAGTGCAGTTTTAATCAATGTGTTCATGCTTTGCATCTCCCCGATAATTTCGGCCGCGTTGCCCGCGGGCGGCGAAAACATTCTCCGGTTATCCGGTGCCTGCTTTGAGTGGATTTACCGCGCCTCTCATGCGAAATCCCGCACGGACACAATAAACAGACACTTTGTTAGAGCAGTGATTAAGCAGATTGTTCCGCTAAATCACCATTATTAAAGCATGAAAAGATGAATGGAAGCTGAACCGCGTTCAGTAGTCCATCGCCAGCAGGCCGGTGGTCTCTATTGAGTGGCAAAACTGCGCCAGTTGCGCACCGTGGATATAAGGATTGATGTTGTCTGTACCGCAGAATTTCTTATGGAATATTTGCACACTGTGGCGGCTCGCCATGATACCGTCCACGTATTCCTGCTGGAAGGGACGAAGCAGGTCCCGTTGTGCAGCACTGATAGTATGAAGCTCAGCCAGTTCATTTCTGTCCTGCCAGGTAGCCACATAGGCATACCACTGGCCGACCACGTCCTGTGCGTCTTTAAACATGTACTGGACGAAGGGTAACCGAAGCACAAAGACCAGTACTACAATCTCTGAAACTACCACAAAACTACGCCACATCTGCTTTACTTTTTCCTGTTGTTTTCTGACTACCCCGGCCCGTTCCCCGCCCGGTAATAAATCATTGGTGACAATTAGCCCTGTAGATAATTTAACCGCTTAACGTCAAGTGCAACAGATTTGTTTTCATACTTATTTATGAGGTTTTATAAGCCTGAGTAGTATGCACAGAAGGGGTTTATTTGATCTATATTAAGTGTGACAGACATACACTTGTTATACTGCCCGCAGTACACTACACACCTGTGCCAGTTAAGGTTGCCTAATGAGCGAACAAATTCAGGTTAAACAAGTATCCACGGTAAAAGTACACCAGCCCGCCGGCGGCGTAAGTCATAAACGCCAGTCGGCACGCAGTCAGATTTATGTGCGCGCGGTGAAGGGCCCCATCGAAACGTTCCGCCGCCTGTTCGGTTTTATCTTCCTGGGTTTATTCGCCGTGATCCCCTGGATCCGCTATGATGGCCATCAGGCCATTCTTCTCGATATCATGGAGCAGCGGTTTACCATTTTCGGCCTGACTTTATGGCCTCAGGACCTTACCCTGCTGGCTTACATATTTATCGTCGGTGCTTTCGCCCTGTTTTTTGTTACCACATTTGCAGGCCGTGTGTGGTGTGGTTTTATGTGCCCGCAAACTACCTGGGTCTACATGTATATCTGGTGCGAGGAGAAAATCGAAGGTCCCCGAAATAAGCGTATCAAGTTGGATGAAAGGGCCATGGACTTCGACAAGTTCTGGCGCAAAACACTCAAGCACAGCGCCTGGATTGCCATTGCCCTGCTGACCTCACTGACGTTTGTAGGATACTTCACGCCAATCGGACAGTTGTTTATTGATTTTTTCACCTTTAATGCCGGCTTCTGGTCAGTATTTTCCATTCTGTTTTTTACCTTTTGCACCTACGGTAATGCCGGATGGATGCGTGAAATCATGTGCACCCACATGTGTCCGTATGCCCGTTTCCAGTCTGCCATGTTTGATAAAGACACCTTCACCGTGTCATACAATTATAACCGTGGTGAAAAACGCGGGCCCCGCCCCCGTAAGCTCAGTCATGAAGATCTGGCGACAAAACAGTTGGGAGACTGCATCGACTGTAACTTGTGTGTGCAGGTGTGTCCCACCGGTATCGACATCCGTAACGGTTTGCAATACGAATGCATCAATTGCGGCGCCTGCGTGGATGCCTGCAATGGTGTTATGGAGAAAATGAATTATCCGAAGGGGCTTATCAGCTTTACCTCTGAGGAAAGGCTGACCGGCGGAACCACCCATATCGTCAGACCCAAACTGATAGGCTACCTGATTGTCCTGCTGCTGATGGTCGGGTTACTGATTGCCGACATTGCCACCCGCACGCCGCTGGAAGTGGATTCAATCCGCGACCGTAATTCTCTGTACAGGGAAAACGGCAAAGGCAACGTGGAAAACGTCTATACCATTAAGATTCTGAATAAATCTCAGGATACCCACACCTATACCATTCAGGTTGAAGGCCTGCCCGATTACAACATTTTGGGTGACACAACCGTGACTGTGGGTGGCGGAGAAGTCTTCAGTATGCCAATATCTCTGGAAACCTCTCCGAAGAACCTCAGCGAGGCGGTAACGGAAATATCATTCCGTGTCCGTACTCAGGACGCTGAGGGCAATGTTGTGGAAGTCAATGAACCAACAAAATTCCTCTACCGGTGAAACACCTCAGGGTGATTTCGCCTTTTCCGGGCTCAGCCCGGATACTGTTTTAGACGCGCTGGAAACCTGTGGCATTTATCCTGAGTCCGGTTTACTGGCGCTGAACAGTTACGAAAACCGCGTATATCAGTTTAAAGCCGAAGACGGTCAGCGCCTGGTAGTCAAATTTTATCGACCCGGTCGCTGGACAGATGAACAGATCCTCGAAGAACACGCCTTTGCTCTGGAGCTGGCCGGTGCCGATATTCCTCTGGTGGCCCCGCTTGCCATCGATGGCAAAACCATGCAACAGGCTTGCGGATTCCGCTTTGCGGTATTTCCATCGGTAGGCGGCAGACAGTTTGAAGTCGACAACCTTGACCAGATTGAATGGATGGGCCGCTTCATTGGCCGAATTCACCGTGTGGCTCAGGCTAAACCCTTTGTTCACCGGCCTGAGCTGAATACTCAGAGCTTTCTGGATGCACCAAGAGATGTACTCACCCGCAGCCGCTTGCTGCCGTCACATCTGGAAACCGCTTTTTTCGCTATTCTCGATCCGCTGATCAAAGAAACCCGCCAGCGCTACCATAATTCAACCCTTATCCGCTTACATGGCGATTGCCACCCCGGCAATATTTTGTGGCGCGACGGCCCCATGTTTGTCGACCTGGACGACTGCCGCAGCGGGCCGGCCATTCAGGATTTGTGGATGATGCTTTGCGGTGACAGGCAACAACAGATGTTGCAACTTGATGTGCTGGTTGAAGCCTATGAAGAATTCCATTCATTTGATAACAGCCAGCTTACCCTGATAGAACCTCTGCGGGCGATGCGTATGGTGCACTATATGGCATGGCTGTCACAGCGCTGGGAAGATCCCGCTTTTCCCCGTGCGTTCCCCTGGTTTGCCGAAGACAAATACTGGGAAGGACAAATTCTGGCACTGAAGGAACAGCTGGCAGCCCTGCATGAACCGCCGTTGAAACTGGGTTACTAGCCCTGAGATGTGAGCGACTTGTCGCGTACGCTACCCGGACGGGAATTGCTGTGGTACTCTTTTTTTGTATTTTGGTTTTACGGATTGTTAAACAATGAAAAAAATAGGTTTATTTCTGCTGGCGGCACTGATGATCCCGTTGCAGGCCTGTGCAGATGACGTTAAATGGAAAGAAGGTACGCACTATAAAGTACTGGATGAACCGGCGACAGCCAAACCGGAAGTGTATGAATTCCATTCATTCTGGTGTGGTCACTGCTACCGCTTCGAGCCGGTTGTAGCTGAAATTAAGAAAGATCTGCCTGCCGGCACCAAGTTCACAAAAATTCACGTAAACTTTATGCCCGGTGCTTCAGAAGAAGCACAGAACGATGCTACCCGTGCCATGATGATTGGCCGTGCAATGAAAGAAGAAGACAAGCTGAACGGCGCAATCTTCAAGTACATTCATGAGCAACGTGCACCGGTAACAAATCTGGCTGATCTGAAAAACCTGTTCGTTGTTAACGATGTTGATCCGGCCGAGTTCGATAAGCTGGCTGCCAGCTTCGGCGTAAACAACATGGTGAAGAAGAACATCAAATTGCAGGATCAATACCGCGCCTACGTTCGTGGTACGCCATCATTCATCGTGAATGGCCGTTATCAGGCAACGTTCACCCAGGGCATGACTATGGATGACGTGAAAGACCTGATCGTGTGGTTGTCTACACAATAAGCTTTTTATAAATTACCTAAAACGCGCCGCACGGCGCGTTTTTTCTTTGCTACACAGGAATGCTTTTTATGACAGATATTCAGGCTCAGGCCGCTTTTATCCGTGAGCTCGATAATCTCAAAGCTGTAAAACGTCAGGTCCGCCTGCCCTGCGATGGTGACCGTCAGGAAAACAGCGCCGAACACAGCTGGCACGTGGCGTTAATGGCATCGGTACTGGCACCGTACGCAGAACAAAACGTGAATATTCACCGTGTCATACAGATGATTCTTATCCACGACCTGGTTGAAATCGACGCCGGTGATATGTTCGCTTTTGCTGAAGCGGCCGATCACGCTGAACAGGAAGCAAAAGAATTTGCTGCCGCAGAGCGCATCTTCGGATTACTTCCCCGGGGCCAGGGGGAAACTTTGCTGGCGCTGTGGCACGAGTTTGAAGCTGCAGAAACCCCCGATGCTAAATTTGCCAAAGCCATGGACAGAGTATTACCGGTGTTTCAGAACATGGCAGCAGAAGGCGGAAGCTGGGTACGTCACGGGGTAGCAAAAGAGAAAATTCTTGCCCGCAACGCCCACTTGCAGCAAGCCGCCCCGGGCTTATGGCGCTATGTAAACGAACAACTTGATTTGGCCGTTGTGAAGGGATGGCTGAAAAACGGTGACGGGGCATAGCCTGGTTGAGCTGAGGGATGTCCGCAAATCGCTCTCACACAGTTCAACAAGCACTGAACTTTTCTCTTTTCATTTTGGTCCTCAGGTAAAAACGCCAGTTTTATTTGGAACAGCAAGAGGGTCGTTTTATGATGGAAGTATAGATATTCGTATGCTGTGCTGGATCCTTGTTAAATTTCTCTGCTGTCATTAAATGTTGTCTTCTGCTTCCACTGTGGTTATTGCTCTGGAGGCTGTCTGTATTTCTGGAATATGCACCCCACGCGAGCCTCTGGTTTCCTCCTGCAGGACTTACCTTTGCAGCTTTCTTACTCATGGGAAGCAGATCTGCAACGCTTGCTGTATGGCTTGCCTGCATGCTCTCTACGTTCTGGGAAAACAGCTTATTTAATGCATCCAGGGATACCGCTGAACTGTTAACTTCCGGCGGTATCTTCGCCACTTTACACACGTTCCTGTATGGTGGAGGCGCGTTACTGCTCAAGCGCCAGATGGCGCTTTCAGCGTCTTTTAACTTAGTCACTCTTGTGACCAGATTTTTGCTGATTGCCGCTGTCAGCAGTCTGGTTCTGGCGGCAAGTGGGTTGGCTCTGATTTATTCTTACGATGGCGTCGACAGCCTGATTGCCTGGTGGATTGGGGATATGACGGGTGTTGTGGTTATGACCCCGATCTTTGCCGGCATAGTCACCCGTTTATTTCCACGTTACTCATTCATGCCGGAAATTAATTTTTATGATCGCCCGAAAGCCCTTTCGACGTTTATCTGGAAACTGGTACTGACAGGTTTGCTATTAAGCATAATTTTAATCACGGCAGAATGGCTTAACTCAGAGGAGATAGCATGCTTCATTTTCTTTCTCGCTATTCCTGTCACCTGGATTGTATTTACTGAGACACCATTCAGAGCCAGTATCAGCCTGGCTGCAGTGAGTATTCTGACAGCGGCTATAGTGGCTGTTATTGGTGTAGACACGCAGGCCTATATTTACCAGTTCGGCATCAATGTCATCGCCTGCAGTGCTTACTTTACTATGTGCGTCCCTGCACTGGCAGCAGACAACCGGGCACTGTTTGAAAAAGTACATATAGATTATCTGACACAGGCCTTAAACCGTGAACACTTCACGGCTCTGGCTGAACAGCAGTTGAAATACGCGGCACGTTACGACAAGCCGGTCAGTCTGATAGTGTTTGATGTGGACAAGTTCAAAGTGATTAACGACACCTACGGTCACTCTGTGGGTGACAATGTACTCAGAGAGATTGCTATTTGTGTGCGTAAAAAATTACGCAAAAGTGATGTGTTCGGGCGGTTTGGCGGAGACGAGTTTGTTTTACTTTTACCCCGGACAAATGTACACAGGGCCAGACAGGTTGCCGCTACGTTAAGAAAAAACATCTCACAACTTTCGTTTGCTGGTTTTGAGTTCACTGCCACTTGTAGTTTCGGTGTTGCTGAAGCAACTACAGGCGCTCCATTTGAGCAGGCATTTGATGAGGCTGACAGAGCGCTTTACGATGCAAAAAAAGCCGGCCGGAATCGCATCATATAAGGTTCCGCCGCATTCACCACTTTACGTAATTTTTCATTTTCGCTCAGACAAACCTACTCACTGCCTTTTCTGTCCAGCACCTTCTGCCAGTCGTCAGGGTTATTCACATTCATCAATTCGTCTGCAAATTGTGGCAGGTCTACCGCTTCGCAGCCGAAACAATTGAGTAATCTGCGCAGGGATAATGAGGACTGCTCTTTAACGCATTGCTTCAGGTTATTCATGCCCTGCTTCGAATAGCAGATCACCAGTGGCATAATAGCATCACTGGTATATACGCTGGTCTCACGCTGGCGGCTCTCCTGCAGAATTGCCTGCAGGCACGAGGCAGTACAAAGGGGCATGTCTACCGGCATCACCAGTAATCTGGCACCATCCTGAATACGGGCCTGGCCGAGCATACTGAAAAGGGCCATAGCCGGCCCTTTATCTTCGTATAAATCGGTAAAATCGCAGTCTGTTTTGCCAAGGGTGTAAACCATCTCACAAACACCTGACAATGTTTGCCGCGTAGTATCCAGCAACGTCAAACCATTCAGTGTCAGGCGGGATTTATCCCGCCCCATTCTGGATGACTTGCCGCCGCAGAGTACTAACCCTGCGGTTTCATGACTTAGAATTTCGCGCCGATCCAAACCCATACTTTGTCAGTGTCCACTTTAATATCACCGGCAGAATACGTACCGTATTTCAGACCCAGTGTGAAATGCTCAGCTACTTTTGTAACGTATTGTACATTGATTTCACTACCGAGATCACTGACCCCTTCAGTAGCTTCATTTGCATCAAACGCGTGGTAAGCTGCCAGCCATTTACCACCTGCCAGACCGCCACTGACGGTATAGGCCAGGTCTTCAAGGCCCTGTGCCGGCGTAGCAAGGAATTGATCCGTCCAGCCGTTAAACTTATGCAGGGTTGCCAGCGGTGTAGAGAAGCCGTACATGCCGTTGTCTGAACCCAGTACTTCATAAGTCACTTTAGCCGTGATGCCGGAAACCACTGCACCACCTTCTAACATGTAATAATCGGCATCATAGCTGGCCGCCGGGGTATCGCTGGTTTGCGTGGCATATTCAGCATTATAAATCCACTTCACGGAGTCCGTTGTGGTGCTGCCGGCATAGCTGATGCCGTAAGTATCGAGTCCGTTATCAATACCGTTATCCACTTCCAGTAAGTACGCATACGCCGTGAACTTACCGATATCGCTGCTGTAAGACAGGTTCAGCAGATGATCTTTGCTGTCCAGGTCTGCCGCTTCAGCGAAAATACGGTTACGTTGGGTAACATAACCGTAAAACGCAGACATATTACCGGACGTGTACTTTGCGGTTACCCCGTCGAAGGTCTGCCAGTCCTGACGCCAGCCAACGTGACCAACAAAGCGGTGACCGTCCAGTGCAATAATCTGACGACCACCTTTGATGGTCAGGCCTTCATTTTTATATTGCACAAATCCCTGGTGCAGCTCGGTGGTTTCCGGGTCTGCGATAACGGAATATTCTCCTGCCTGATAACCGGCCGGTGGCACTGAGTAATCGCCCTGCCCTAAAGCAATACGCACATCTTCCATTTCAGCAGTGAAAGAAAAACCTTTGTAACTGCCGGATGTAATTCCCACCATTGTACGTAGCGTCAGGGCATCAGCGTCAGCCAGCGCGTTATCCTGTTGCACACCCTCGTAACGCAAATTAAAGGCTGCCGTGGCAGTGGTTTCTTTCATTGCGTCATACCAGTCGGCTGCCATAGCCGGGGAAAAGACACCTGTGAGCGCAACAGCAAGCAGTGTGCGCGGGTACATTGCAGTTAGTTTCATCGTGTGTTCCTCTGATTTTGAGACAGAGATAGCCCGCCCGTGCCTTGCAGCTGAGCTATCCTATTGTTTTTATTAAATTGTGTGCTTTAGTCAGGCAGCATCAGACTTTTTTGCTGATGTAGCCTTAGTGTTTTTTGAATCTTTTTGACGGCTGTTTACCGGCTCAACTTTTTTCTGTTTTTCGTACAGGAAGGTGAGTACTTCATGGCGGTAATGGTTGTATTCGGGGTTATCTGCCAGCACCAGACGATCCCGTGGTCTTGGCAAATTAATATCCAAAATTTCGCCAACCGTTGCAGCCGGACCGTTAGTCATCATGACGATGCGGTCAGACAACAAAACGGCTTCATCCACGTCATGGGTAATCATGATGACGGTATTACCAAGGTCAGCATGAATGTCCATCAGTGAATCCTGCAAATGGGCACGGGTCAGTGCATCAAGGGCACCGAAGGGTTCGTCCATGAGCAGTACTTTAGGCTCCATAGCCAGTGCACGGGCAATACCAACACGCTGTTTCATCCCGCCGGAAATTTCCGAAGGCAGCTTGTCAATAGCATGGGTCATATGCACCAGCTCAAGGTTGTGCATCACCCAGTCTTTGATTTCGGCTTTAGACTTACCACGCAGAGTTTGCTTAACAGCAAGCTCTACGTTTTTGTAAACGGTCAGCCAGGGCAGCAAAGAATGGTTTTGGAAAACTACCGCCCGTTCCGGACCGGGCTCTTTCACCTCTGCGTTGTCCAGAATGACTCCGCCGGAAGTTGCCTGATGTAAACCGGCAACGATGTTCAGTACGGTGGACTTACCACACCCTGAGTGCCCGATTAATGATACGAATTCGCCTTTGCTGATTTTCAGGTTTACGTCCCGTAAAGCAGTGAACGGGCCTTTCGGGGTAGGAAAATCGATACCTACCTGCGTCAGTTCAAGATGTTTTGCAGTCATATCTGTTTCTCCTGATTAGCGTAATACGCTGTTTTTGTCCCAGCTCACCATGCGCTGAAACATCAGCATGATGCGGTCCAGTACGAAGCCGATAGCACCGATAGTCAGTACAGCAACCATAATTCGGGCCAGTGATTCTGAGCTGCCGTTCTGAAACTCATCCCACACGAACTTACCCAGCCCCGGGTTTTGTGCCAGCATTTCTGCGGCAATCAATACCATCCAGCCAATACCCAGCGACAAGCGCAAACCGGTAAAGATCATCGGAATTGAGGCAGGTAAAACAATTTTAGTCAGGTGCGTAGGCGGCTTGAGACGCAGTACGCGGCTTACATTCACCAGGTCTTTGTCGATGTTAGATACACCCACAGCCGTATTGATCAGTGTTGGCCACAAACAGCACAGTGATACCGTGAATGCAGAAGTGACAAATGACTTTGAAAACATCGGGTCGTCTGACACATAAAGGGCACTGACTACCATCGTTACCAATGGCAGCCAGGCCAACGGAGACACGGGTTTGAAAAGCTGGATAAGAGGGTTAATCGCGGTGTAAGCAGACTTGCTTAGTCCGCACATGATCCCTACCGGTACAGCGATGACCGACGCAATAAAAAAGCCGACCATAACGGTGTACAAGCTTGTCCAGATTTGATCAAAGAAGGTTGGTGCGCCGGTAAAAGGACGAATTTTCGGTACATAGTCCGGGTCCTTTGCTACCCGCGCAGCATTACGTTCTTCCTGACGCTCGTAAAATGCGTCAGCCTTTTCACGTTGCGCATTGTGTTCATCCATGAGGGTCAGCGCCTGCGTCCATACCTGTGCCGGACCAGGGAACTGGCCCAGTGACGTATCGATGGTTTTTGCTACCCCGTTCCAGACGGCGAGGAAAAGCAGTAAACCAATGACTGGCAACAACAACGCTTGCAGGTTTGATAATATGACCTTGCCCATATTGCCTTCTTTTAATCCAATGGATGTGACTAATGACGCTGACTTGCTCATGTTCGTCTCCCGTATGCGTAATTAAAGTACGGTGTCGCCTTTCAGGCCGATACCAAAGCTTTCCAGATAAGCATTGGGCTTAGTACCGTCGTACGTTACGCCGTCAATGAATTCTGATTGAGGTGGTTTAAAACCAGATTCTGAGTCGAAATCAGGGAAGTCTGCAGCTTTCGCTTTACCTTCCGCGATTAGCGCTTTAGCAGCAACGGCGTAGATGTCAGGGCGATACACTTTCTTCGCCATGTCCATATACCAGCTGTCAGGTTTCGCTTCAGAGATCTGACCCCAACGACGCATTTGCGTTAAATACCAGATTGCATCGCTGTAGTAAGGGTAAGTAGCGTTGTAGCGGAAGAATACGTTGAAATCAGGCACCTCACGCTTGTCGCCTTTTTCGTATTCAAATGTACCTGTCATGCTGTTTGCCAGTACCGCTTCGTCTGCACCTACATATGAAGGTTTAGAGAGAATTTTTACCGCTTCAGGACGGTTAGCGTTGTTGTTTTCATCCAGCCACATCGCTGCACGGATCATCGCTTTTACCACACGAAGGTGCGTGTTCGGGTACTTTTCGGCCCATTCGTTGCTGACACCGAATACTTTTTCCGGGTTGTTTTTCCAGATTTCATAGTCGGTAATAACCGGTACACCAATGCCTTTAAACACGGCTTGCTGGTTCCAGGGTTCACCTACGCAATAACCGTAAATGGTACCCGCTTCCATGGTGGCCGGCATTTGCGGCGGAGGTGTCACAGACAGCAGTGCCTGAGCATCAATCTGACCGGATGTGTCACCTTTGTGCGGTGCATAGAAGCCCGGGTGAATACCACCGGCCGCCAGCCAGTAACGCAGCTCGTAGTTGTGGGTAGATACCGGGAATACCATGCCCATATTGAAAGGCTTGCCCGTTTCACGGTAACTGTCGACTACCGGCTTCAGGTAATCCGCTTTAATCGGGTGAACTGGTTGACCGTTTTCCTGAGGGATGTGCTTTTCCATCTCCTTCCAGATGTCGTTGGAGACGGTGATACCGTTACCGTTTAAGTCCATGCTGAATGCAGTAATAATGTGCGCTTCAGTACCGAAACCGATGGTTGCACCCAGAGGCTGTCCGGCCAGCATATGTGCACCGTCAAGCTGACCGTCAATAACACGGTCGAGCAGAACCTTCCAGTTTGCCTGCGCTTCCAACGTGACATACAAACCTTCGTCTTCGAAGAAACCTTTCTCATACGCAATAGCCAGAGGTGCCATATCAGTCAGTTTGATAAAGCCGAATTTAAGTTCTTCTTTCTCGGGCCAGTCAATTTCCTGTGCTGTAACAGCTGAGACGCTTGCGCCTGCCATTGTCAACGACAGAGCCAGCGTAGATGCCAGCGCTTTTACTTTCTTTGTCAGACCAAATAACGGTTTTGACGCTTTCATGTGGGTTCCTCGTTGCCAAAAAAAAACCCACCACCTTAGCGAATGACCGCTAAGGTGGTGGGCTTCGTTGCCGCACTCCAAATCACTTTGGAGCATGAATAAGTTGTGAGCGCGTTACTATTAATGTTCTTTTAATAAGCAGTAACTGTCGCAAATTGGTTATTGCATCAGGTATGCCAAAAATTAAAAGATATTAATATCAGCCACTTAGCAAAATACTGCATTAGAAAAGGTAAAAGGTGTTTCAAAATTGTGCACAAAAAGCGCGCATTGCGCTCAATTGGGATGCAAATAGAAACCCGCCGACATGTATCATTAAGGTGCAAAAAAACATTAAATTAACAAATCAGGCAGCTAAACTGCCTGATTTGCGCTATAAAATGCAGAATGTTGCCGGCAACGGCAAGATGGAAAATTCAGCCTTACAAAGACTGAGTGAAGGGTAAAGCTTGCTTATCTCTGTTTTGCCAGAGAGTAACAGCCAGCTTCGCGGCTTCCTCTGATGACAAGGAATCTGTCAGCATCAGATAGCTCACCAGTGTCGCATGAACGGCCTGCTCACCATATTGATGCTGAATATCGCCGCGCCAGAAAGCCAGCATATCAGCAATGTCCATTTCCCTGTCTTTCATAGCCCACTTTTCCGTAAAAGCAGGTAACACTGCCGTTTCCGTTTCACCTTTACGGGTAATAAACAAATCCGTAGGCCTTTCACTGTTCACTTCCGGATCGCCACCATCTCCCCGGAAACACAATGAATCCCACGCAGTGAAGGCTTCATTGACGTGCCGGTGTTTGTGGTCAAGATGCATATGATAAACCCCCTGCACACAATACGGGGCTACCGTAGGATTCAGTAACCGCGCCAGCGTATTCGCACAGGAACGCAGCGCAAAAACTTCGCGGAGCTTTATTAACGTATTCAGCGGCGGCAGAACCACGCCTAAATCCAGATAGCTGGCATTGAAGCTGTCCAGTTGAGACTTTGCTTCGCTGATTGATGTCACAGCCTGTAAGCCCAGCGTTGGCAGCACGTGGCTGGCATATAACCGACCGGAACCGGGTTCATGGGCACCGTGCAGAAAAACCCGTTTGCCTGTTTTTGCCAGCAAAGCTGCAGATAAAAGGTACCAGGGCAACTGGCGTCTTTTACCGGCATAACAACCAATATCTACGTCAGGTTTGAGTGTTGCTAAATCTTGCGGGATAAGTTGATGGCATGCCTGAACAAAACCAATGACTTCTTCGGGGGTTTCTTCGCGGGTACGGAGCAACATTAAAAATGCGCCCCGTTGATCACCGGTCACTTCGCCGGCCAGCAGCATTCTCATCGCGGTGAATGCTTCTTCGCGGGTCAGACTACGGCTACCTTTCTGACCCTTTCCTATTATTTTGATGTACTGACTAAATTCCTGCGACATGGGTTACCTGCTGAAGCAGCGCTGTGGAGACCTGTTGGCGAGACTTTACCACCTCTCCGAAGATCAACAAAGCAGGACCTTGCAGGTTTGCTGACGTTACCTTTTCAGCGATAGAAGAAACAGTGCCGGTGATCACTTGCTGGTTGGGAGTGCAAGCGTTCTCAATCACCGCCACCGGAAGGGTTTCACGAATACCGGCATCCACCAGCTCAGACGTGATTTTGCTCAACCGGGACAATCCCATGTACACCACAACAGTTTGACGCTGCATGGTATCTGCAAGCGTTGCCCAGTCGGGCATCTGGTTTTTATCTTTAAAACTGGCGGTGGTTAATGTCACCGACTGCGCGCAGTTGCGCTCTGTCAAAGGAATGCCGGTATAAGCCGAAGCCCCTGAAGCGGCAGTGATCCCGGGCACAATGGCAAACGGAATGTCAGCGGCTTCCAGCGCAGCGGTTTCCTCACAGGTACGGGCAAAAACTGCCGGATCCCCGCCTTTTAGCCGCACCACATTTAATCCTGACTGTGCCAGCTCAACCACCCGCTTACAAATGTCATCCTGCACCATTGAATGCTTGCCTGCCCGCTTTCCCACGAATTCCGTTTTCACATGACGGGGAATTTCTGCAATGACAGACTCATCCACCAGCCAGTCAAACAACACCACATCGGCCTGCTGCAGGCACTTCCATGCTTTAATTGTCAGCAACTCTGCATCGCCCGGACCGGCGCCGACAATAAACACCTGTCCCTGTTTTTTCTCACCCGTCAGGGATGCCGGCGTCGCAGGCTGCATGACACGGTGACGTTGCTGACCGGTCATCAGCTTACGGAAGAACATTTGCGGCAGTTTTGCGATGGCTGAATTAATCATGGAGAATCACCTCAGGTGTAACTGCTTTTGCAGTTTGAGTAGAAGAATAACTGTCGAGCATCTTCTGCAGTTCCGGTTTGCAGGAACCGCAGTTAGTACCGCATTTAAGTTCGTTGCCCAGTCCGTCGACAGATGAGCAACCTGCCTGTATGGCTGTTTCAATGGTTTTTTCACGAACGGAGAAGCAACTGCATACCAGTTTTCCGTTGAGGAACGCTTCATCAGGTGTACCGCGCAACAGATTAGCCAGCAACTCTGAAGAGATGTCATCCTGTTGCAGACAACTGTCCAGCCACTCATCAGGTAAAGCACGGTAGCTCTGTTCCAGCCATAAACCGAAAACAAAACGATTCTCACTGGTTGCGATGACCGTCAGACCTTTTTCATGCTGACGGGTAACGAATAACCAGTGCGCGGGAAGCACGCATTTTAAACTGCTGAACAGAACCCCGGTGTCGTTGTTGCTGGCGATGCGGAAGGCCGTACCGCCGTCAGTGGTGGTTTTCGCCCAGTAATCAAAAGCCGGAGACAGAGCCGCTGCCACATCAGCGTCGCTGATAATCATTTGTCCGTGTAAATTAAAACTGACTGCAGCAACACTCACCGCGCCCTGTTTCAGTTCAGGCTGTCCGGATAATGGGTCGTGGGCGCCATTAAATAACGCACCAAGTGTCAGGTTAGAGCCCCAGGTAGCAGACCAGTGAATAGGCGCAAAGCAATTGCCTTTACGCAGTTGTTTATCTTCAACCACAGGTAAAATAACCGGCTCACCGGTATTGCAGGCGCTGTTCACAGCGACCAGTTCCTGTGCTGACAGTCCAAGCGCTTTTATATCTTCAGGGTGCAAAGACAGTTGAGAATACGGTGCATGCTTGAGCAATTTCCCTGCTTTACCTGTGCGGGTCATGGTATGCCACTGGTCACGACTGCGACCAGTGTTAAGCACAAACGGAAATGCTGTTGTGGTTTGCTGTTCGGGCAAACGGGGTGAAATCGCGATAAACCGGGCTTTTTTATCTGCGGTAAAAAATGCGCCGTCAGCAAACAAGCGTGTCGCGCCGGCTACTGTTTTTTCCGGCACGGGCCACTGCACAGGACGGAAGTTATCGTATTCTGCAATTGTTAAGCCGCTAAGACCGCCCAAATCCAAAGCGCGGTCGCCGTGATTCTCAAAAGCAGTCAGGCGGGCATGTTCATCGAAGATTTCAGCCGGGTGCTGGTAATCAAAATGTTCTGCAAACCCCATCTTTGCAGCCACAGCACATAACGCCTGCCAGTCATGTCTGGATTCACCTGCCGGTTTCAGTAAACCGCGCTGGCGTGAAATACGTCTTTCTGAATTGGTTACTGTACCGTTTTTTTCTGACCAGCCGGATGCCGGCAGCGCAATATGAGCAAACTTCAGAGTATCGTTTTTAGTCACCATATCCGATACCACAACCATATCGCATTTGCTCAGTGCCGCTTCGACTTCACAGCGATTTGGCATGCTCACCACGGGGTTGGTGGCCATGACCCAGACAAACTTCACTTTGCCTTCATTAATGCGCTTAAACAGATCAACCGCTTTTAACCCCGGCTTATCAGCCATACGGGGCGATTGCCAGAAACGTTGTACCAGGTCACGGTGCTGTGCGTTGTCAATATCCATGTGAGCAGCCAGCATGTTCGCCAGTCCGCCTACTTCGCGGCCGCCCATGGCATTAGGTTGTCCGGTGATGGAGAACGGACCGCTGCCTGTTTTGCCAATTTTGCCTGTTGCCAGATGGCAGTTGATAATGGCATTACCTTTATCTACACCACTGGTGGACTGATTGATGCCCATAGAGAAAAAGGTAATGGCCCGCTGACGTTCGAGGAACAGCGTGAACAGTGCCAGTATATCGTGCTCCGGTACGTCGCATTCTTCAGCCACACGGCTCAGCGAATATTCTGCCGCACTGGACAGTGCCGCCTCAAAACCACTGGTAGAAGCGGCGATAAAATCAGTATCCAGGCCTCCATTTTGTGCCAGAAAATGCAGCAGACCATTAAACAGCACCGCATCAGTGCCCGGTTTTAACGGAATGTGCAAATCGGCCAGCGTGGATGTATCTGTTGCCCGCGGATCAACCACAACCACTTTCATATCCGGATTTTGTCGTTTTGCCCGCTCCATACGCTGGAACAGCACCGGATGTGTCCAGGCGGCGTTGCTGCCTGTAAGGATGAGCAAATCCGTCTGCTCCAGGTCTTCGTAGTTGCACGGTACGATATCTTCCCCGAAAGCGCGTTTATACGCGGCAACCGCAGAAGACATACAAAGTCGTGAGTTGGTGTCGATGTTCGCGCTGCCAACAAACCCCTTCATAAACTTATTGGCGACGTAGTAATCTTCAGTGAGCAGTTGTCCTGAAACATACAGCGCCACAGCATCAGGTCCATGCTCATCAATCACCTGTTGCATTTTTTCAGCAATGGCGCTGGTTGCAGTGTCCCAGGATACCGGCTTGCCGCCCATCTGAGGCTGAGTCAGGCGGCCAGTAAGATCATTGGTTTCAAGCAGATTGGTGCCTTTCACGCACAATCTGCCGAAGTTGGCCGGATGTTCAGGCGTACCGGTAAGGGCTTTAAGCGTTGTTTTATTGCCTGCTGTTTCCAGCGTGATGTCCACACCACAACCAACGCCACAGTAAGGGCACGTTGTCTGCGCAAGCGTTGGTGTCCTGGCAACACTCTTAGGGGCAGACTGTACTGAAATTACTGTGGCGCGGGCGTGATTCATGGTAGTTACCTGTGCTTTTAATGGTGGTCAGCAGACCTTTTAAACCGGAATCTTACAATGCAACCTGTACGCGGCCGTCTTCAAGACGGACATCGTATACAGACAGGCTGACTGCTTCATTCTCGACACATTTCCCCGTCACCAGAGAGTAATGCTCTTTGTACAAAGGAGAGGCAATCACGGCTTCACCTTTAACAGAACCGACAATCCCGCGGTACATCACATTGGCTTTACCTACCGGGTCCCAGTTTGAGACTGCATAAAGGTTGGTGCCGCCAGCTGTATTCAGGGCGAAGATCGCAACCTGTTGTTCGTCAATCAGGGCGCAAACGCCACTATTGGCAACCAGGTCACTTTGTTCACAGATGTCGTGCCAGCGCGGCATAATTTCTACAGATGCTTGCATGATGTTGTCTCCTTAAACCAGTTCTACCGGAATACGCGATGTACCCGCAATTTTCTCTGCCTCTGTGGCAGGGCGGATCTGACCACGCTCGTCTACAAACTGAATGTTTGAATCGCTCTCTTTACTGTTCACAAATTGACGGAAACGCTTACGTGATTCAGGGGACTCCAGTGTGGTTTTCCATTCGCACTGATAAGCATCAACCACAGCCTGCATCTGATCTTCCAGCTCCTGACAAATACCCAGCGCATCATCAATCACAACAGATTTAAGATAATCGAGCCCGCCTTCCAGGTTTTCCATCCACACAGATGTACGCTGTAATCTGTCAGCTGTTTTCACGTAGAACATCAGTACACGGTCGATATATTTCACCAGCGTTTCATCATCAATATCGGTGGCGAACAAATCTGCGTGACGGGGCTTCATACCGCCGTTACCGCACACATACAGGTTCCAGCCTTTTTCCGTTGCAATGACACCAATGTCTTTGCCCTGGGCTTCTGCACATTCACGGGTACAACCTGATACTGCAAACTTGATTTTGTGAGGTGCACGCAGGCCTTTGTAACGATTTTCCAGATCAATAGCCTGACCTACAGAGTCCTGTACACCGTAGCGGCACCAGGTGCTGCCCACACAGGATTTAACCGTACGCAGTGCTTTGGCGTAGGCGTGGCCGGTTTCAAAACCACCGTCGACCAGTTCCTGCCAGATATCAGGTAACTGCTCTACGCGGGCACCGAATAAATCGATACGTTGTCCACCGGTAATTTTGGTATACAGACCATATTTCTTAGCCACTTCACCAATCAGGATAAGACCTTCAGGGGTAATTTCACCGCCGGGTACACGGGGTACAATGGAATAAGTCCCGTCTTTTTGCATGTTACCCAGGTAGGTATCGTTGGTGTCCTGCAGAGGCAAATTAGTTTGCGTAAGAATGTAGTCATTCCATACTGAAGCCAGAATAGAACCCACTGCCGGCTTACATACGTCACAGCCCAAACCGCTACCGTGCTTTTCAAGCAGTGCATCGAAGCTTCGGATCCCTTCCACTTTCACCATGTGGTAAAGCTCCTGGCGGGTAAAGTTGAAGTGCTCACAAATGGCTTTTGACACTTCCACACCACGTTTCTCGAGCTCGCTGTCCACCACATTTTTTAGCAGTGCTGCACAACCACCGCAACCCGTTGCCGCTTTGGTCGCTGACTTCACGTCGCCAACACTGCAGCAACCGCCGTCGATGGCTGCCGAAATATCGCATTTCGCTACGTTGTGACAGGAACAGATAGTTGCTGTATCCGGCAGCGCGTCAGCGCCCAGAGCAGGCTTGTCTGACGAAGAAGGCAGAATAAGAGATTCAGCGTGCTCAGGCAGTTCAATGCCGTTTAACGCGTATTGCAATAAGGTATCGTAATCACTGGTATCACCTACCAGCACTGCACCGATAACCTGCTTTTGTGCCGCATCAACCACCAGCTTTTTATATACGCCGTCTGGCTGGTTGTGATAGGTATAGCTCAGTGCGCCCGGGGTTCTGGCATGTGCATCACCGATAGAGCCAACTTCTACGCCCATCAGTTTAAGTTTGGTACTCATGTCTGCACCGGCAAACTCACCTTCTTTACCGGCGATGTTTGCTGCAACCGCACGGGCCATGGTGTAGCCCGGCGCAACCAGACCAAAAATACGGTTGTCCCATAACGCACACTCACCGATAGCATAGATGTCGGGGTCTGAAGTCTGGCACTGATTGTTAATGACAATACCACCACGTTCGCCCACTGCCAGCTCCGCTGACCGGCCCAGGGCATCCGACGGGCGTATACCGGCAGAGAATAAAATCATGTCGGTTTCTAAGTGTGAGCCGTCGGCAAACACCATGCGGTAGCGGCTTTGTTCACCGGCCTCAATCACCTGGGTAGCTTTTTGTGTATGTACTGTTACGCCCAAATCTTCAATTTTAGTGCGCAGCAGATCACCGCCCTGCCCGTCCAGCTGAACGGCCATCAACTGAGGCGCAAACTCAACCACGTGTGTTTCTACACCGGCTTGTTTCAGTGCGTTTGCTGCCTCAAGACCCAGCAATCCTCCGCCTACTACCACGCCAGTTTTACTGACGGCAGCAGAGGCTTCGATGGCCTGCAGATCTTCAATGGTACGATAGACCAGACAATGAGGCTGGTCGTTACCCGGAATAGGTGGAACAAACGGATATGAACCGGTTGCCATCACCAGCACATCATAATTAAAGGTGTCAGTTTTGGTGCTGACGGTTTTGTTCTTACGGTCAATGCTTTCGACCCGGGCATTCAGCTTAAAGTTAACGCCCCACTTGGTATAAGTTTCTTCATCTGTCATGGCCAGATCGGCAGCCGTTGCACCGGTAAACCACGAAGAAAGATAAACACGGTCATATGCCAGACGGTTTTCGCCACTTAACACTGTAATGTCACAGGGGTACTCACTGGCGACCAGTTGTTCAACAAAGTGGTGACCAACCATCCCGTTACCGATAACGAGTACTTTTGGATGTGTTGTTGATGTTGTCATTGTTTAACCCTTTCTTTGAGCCATAAAAAAAGCCCACACTCAGATAAACTGAACATGGGCTTCTTTGCCTGATACGCACTTAACGTGCACAAATTGTTTCCTTACACAGCGTCAGGCTCTTGCCGGCCTTTAACTTCACGCTATGTGGATATCTACGTGATATCGCTTACGGTTATGTATTGGATATAGCAGGTATGATGCCAGTTTGAGCAATGTCTACAGATCAATAAGTTAGCTTAAACTGCGCGATTCAGATGCGTATTCTGCTTCCGGAAACACGCACCTTAACACTGCAATTGCACCATTTTAGTGCCAACCTTGTCCTGACCGGCAACCTCAGGCGCAACTAACCGGCTTAACCTAATTTATCCGTTGCTACCCGATAACGCGGGTCTTCATTGACATTAATTTCAACAAACTTATCGGCTTTTGTAAGCAAGCCACGACACTCTGAACTGATATGCCGGATGTGCAGCTTTTTACCCTGCTCTTCATATTTACCGGCCAGACTGTCCAGCGCATCGATACCGGAAGAATCCCAGATTCGGCTGTTATTGAAATCGATCACCACGTCATTCGGGTCATTAGCTACATCAAACAACTCTTTAAAGTGATGAATCGAACCAAAGAAAACCGGTCCGCGCAGCTCATAAACCTTCCAGCCATCGTCATCGATGTGGGTTTTTGCTTCAATGTAACGGGCCGCTTTCCAGGCAAATACCAGTGCCGACACAATCACACCAACAACAACAGCAATGGCGAGGTCAGAGATAACGGTTACCGCTGTTACCAGGAACAGCACGAATGCATCTTCCTTATTCACACCACGGATTATGCGGAACGATGCCCATTCGAAGGTACCGATTACCACCACAAACATGACGCCAACCAGTGCAGCAAGGGGAATCATTTCAATCAGCGGCGCTGCAAACAGGATAAAGCCAAGCAGTACAACCGCTGCAGTAATCCCTGACAAACGGCCACGACCACCTGAGTTGATGTTGATCATCGACTGTCCAATCATGGCACAACCGCCCATACCACCAAAGAAACCGTTCACGGTGTTTGCCACACCCTGACCGATACATTCTTTGTTTCCGCGACCACGGGTATCTGTCATCTCATCGATAAGCGTGAGAGTTAATAGCGATTCAATTAAGCCAACGAGGCATAAAATGACTGAAGTTGGCAGGATAATCATCAGCGTATCCCAGGTGAACGGCACCATAGGGATAGAAAAAGTTGGCAGCTCACCGGCCAGTGTGGCCGTGGCTTTTTGATCTGCCGGCAATAAATCACGGACAAAATCGATAACGGTACGGGCTTCTAAGTCCAGACCATGTACCAGCAGTGTAATGGTGACGATAGCTACCAGCGAGGCTGGAACAGCCTTTGTCAGCTTGGGCAAGAGATAGATGATTGCCATTGTCAGCCCCACCAGGCCCAGCATGATATACAGCATGGTGCCTTGCATCCATTCCAGTGAGCCCAGCGCATTTTGCACTTTAAACTGACCTAACTGGGCAAGGAATATAACGATAGCCAGGCCATTTACAAAGCCCAGCATCACCGGATAGGGTACCAGCCGGATGAACTTACCCAGACGGAATACCCCGCACAATATTTGCAGCAAACCTGCCAGCACCACAGCAGCAAAAAGATATTGCACGCCATGCTCAGCAACCAGTGCCACCATTACAACGGCCATGGCCCCTGTTGCACCGGAAATCATGCCCGGACGGCCACCGATGGCAGACGTAATGAGGCCCATCATAAAGGCCGCATACAAACCAATCATAGGTTCTACACCGGCAACAAAGGCAAATGCCACAGCTTCAGGTACTAAAGCCAGTGCGACAGTAATGCCAGACAGCACGTCGTTTTTAACATTGCTGTCTTTGCTATTAATCAAATCAAACATGGGTGTCCAATTATTCAGTACATGGTTAAAAAACGGTCGGCGATTCTATCACCATCGCCCTGCAAAGTCCTTTAACAGAATGTTAAAACCGGCTGTCTTGCTGTCAGCAGTCATAAGGCTAATTTCTTTATAAACTGATCTTTATTAGTCCCACAGTGACAGTTATTTAAAATCTTAGCATGTAGATAATAGACGTATCACTTAATCCTGAGTGATTCTGCATTTTTAAGGAAAAACAAATGAAAAAAGATAACCAATTAACGGAATTGTCGGAAACTGAAATTACACTTGTGAATGGTGGCGTGAGTGACGATGCTATATACGGTGCCAGTGTTGCGAGTGCACTGACTTTTTTAGGCTTGGGGCTTAGCTTGACGGGAGTGCTTTCTCCTATAGGCGTGGGTGTAATGCTTGGCGCTTCAATCTTTTCAAGCGGCACTGCAATAGCGTTAACGACTGCTTGATTCCCATTGTTTTGCGGGCATCAATTTAGTGCCTGCAAATATCTATATACAGGAGTTAGGATTATGAAATTTGAAAGCATGAAACAATGTGTCCCATTAGCGTTGGTCGTGACCGGCATATCGACAATATTCATAGCTAATATCTTTAGCGTGAAACCTTCTGAATATATTTTCGCGGTCCCGGCCGCATTCTTGGTAAGCCTGACTATCTGCTATTTATTTTCTCAGTACAGAGTAAAGTAATTTTATTGAATATGCATCAACGGTCAATGCAGCTTGTAAATACTAACAACTTCCATATGAATTATGCAATCACTGGCTGCCAGAAAAAGGTACAGCGGCTCTGTAAGGGTTACAGTAACCTTCAGTAAATGTGAGGCAGAGGATGTGCAGCCACATTACATACAGCTCTCTCATGGCAAGGGCTGCAGCACAAAGTATAGCTGACGGCATAAGGACTGCATTCGGGATTAGTTCGGGGAAGCCGCGGACAGAGTGGGAATTCACATTTAAAACCGTCAGCCGCATGGATGCGGCTGCCGAGCGCCCAGGGATGGGTTTACCGCGAGTTTTAAATGTGAATTCCCTTTCTGGCCAGAAAGGCTTCCCGTCACTGTTCCCGAAAAAGGAGAAATTATGTCTATTGTAAAAACTGGTTCTGCGCACTATCAGCCGCTGGGTAAAGAAGGCAAAGGCCATGTGAGTACCGGAAGTGGTGCCTTGACTGATCAGCCTTACGGCTTTAATACACGTTTTGAAGACAAGAGCGGTACTAATCCTGAGGAACTGATTGCTGCTGCTCACAGCAGTTGCTATGCCATGGCGTTGTCGTTTGCGTTATCAGACGCAGGTTATCAAAACGGTGATCTAAAAGTTGATGCTGAGGTCACACTGGAAAAAGACGGTGATGGCTTTACCGTAACGAAATCTGCATTAACCCTTGAAGCTAAAGTAGACGGGATTGATGAAGATAAGTTTGCAGATATCGCGAAGGGCGCAAAAGAAAACTGCCCGATCTCTAAATTGCTGAACGCGAAAATCACTCTTGATTACACTTTACAAAGCTAACCGGCCGACAAGCAAATGAAGCCGGGGACGGTCTCAGTAACTGCACCTGTGAAATTGTGCTTTACTGTGACCGTTCATTCTGGTGTGGGTAGTCCCCACAAATACAAAATAAATCGGAATGAGGCTGGAACGGGAAAATAAATCGAGCTGAATTCACTAAGTGTTTCACTGTTCAAATTTCTTTACAAAAGGTTACATTTATCCGGGCGTTCTTAATGTAGTATGAGAATTTTTGGAGGGAAACCAATGCTTTCAGACGCAAGGGAAGTGCTGCAAAGGGTCCTGAACCCGGTCAGTTACGACGATTTTTTCAATTCCTACGTAGGTAAAAAGCCGCTAATAATCAAAGACAACAACCCTTTCAGGGCAGCGATTGGCGGTACATCTCCAAGGGAAAAATTACTCCGGGGACATCGCCGGTATGCCCCCGCGGTGACCTGTCATTCTCATGCCCCTAAGCTCCCTCCACCTGCGGCAACGGAAGTTGAAAACGAACAGGCTTTTTATCAGCTGATTTCTGATCACTTTAAGCGTGACTATACTGTCCGCATTCCCGATGTCACCGGGCTGTCACCTGAACTTACGAATTTTACCCGTTCGCTTGAAAAGCTCATTCAATCACCGGTCAGTGTCGTCGTATTCTGGAGCCATCAGGGTGCACAGGCTCCGGTGCATCACGATGAGGTGGATGTCATTGTCATACAGTTGGAAGGCACAAAACGCTGGTTTATTTCCGACGCACCACCTTCCTTTCCTACCCGATGGAAAAAGGCGGGTTCACTCCCTCCTCAAATGCCCCGTTATCAAACGGTTGATGTGAAAGCCGGTGATTTTATCTACTTGCCACGGGGAACTGTTCATACCGTGCAGTCGACTTCAGAGTCAATCCACTTATCCATTGGCTTTGTCCCTGTCACCGTCAGGGATACAGTTAATGCTGTTTTAGATCATTTAACTGAAGTTAGTTTGCCGTTACGGAAAGACATAGGTCCGAGAGCGGACTGCCTTGCGTCAAATAATGCACTGGAGCAGGTTTCTCAGCAGGTGAAGGAGCATCTGCAAAGCTTATTGAGTGCTGCTCAACACGATCAATTTATTATGGAGTCACTTAAACGCCAACGGGCACGACTGATTCAGGATATGCCAAAATTGACGCCGTCAGCGACTGCGCGGCATCCTGTCTCCGTAAATACTTATGTTCAGCGAAGTCCCCTTGCCATGGCCGAGTTAGTAGAGACAGACAAGATTCTTGATTTATCTGTTCCCGGCGAACAAATACTGATTCACCCCGGCGTAAAAGCACAATTGCAATTCATGATAACGACGTCTGCATTCAGGGTTGCCGATATTCCGGGTGAAATAGGTGATGATGTACGTGTCGCCCTGACACAGCGTTTGCTTGCCTGCGGCTTTCTTGAACCTGCGCCTGCCCGCCAATAATCATCCATGATTTACCGTGCAAAAGCGGAGTTCAGCAATTGCATTTGGCGGGCGACCTGTCAAACTGTGCGTTTTTGCTAAGCTAATACGGAGCTCCCTTGATTGCATATCTTCTGGCAGGTGTAGCCATTGTTGTCGCCTTTATCGTGAACTGGTTCATGCCAAGGCCATTCTGGCGCGCCACACTTACCTCAGCACTTTCCATTTTCATCGTTACATCTGTGGGGTTAATGTACCTGCCACTCGGCGTGGAAGCAGAGCCTGAAGAAGTTCGCCGCTGGGTATTCTCGATTTTGCCCCTGCTTGGTTTTTTCGCAATTCTGATTTCAGTATTCGTAGGCTGGTTTCTTTACGTGGTACGTAAATAATTTAATTTCAAAATAGCAATTTAAATGCATGACACGGCACCATTCAGTTTCATGATGCCGTCTCGCCTTAAGTTACGACTGCGGTCAGTAGGTTTTGTACGGCAGGAATTTACCTGACATCACCACTTTCACACGGTCGCCTTTAGGATCAGGTTCACGGGTTAAGTCCATTTCAAAATCGATGGCACTCATAATACCGTCGCCAAACTCTTCGTGAATAAGCTCTTTCAGTGTGGTGCCGTACACATTCACCAGTTCGTACCAGCGGTAAATTAACGGATCAGTAGGAACAGCCGTTGGCAGAGAACCTTTATAAGGTGCAATCTGTAACCAGGCGACGGCTTCTTCTGATAACCCGAATAATTCACCGGTGGCTTCAGCCTGCGCTTTGGTCATTGCCATCTGGCCCAGGCATGCTGCAGTACTCCATTCTTTCGACTCGCCAATCACTTCTGCGGCCTGTGACCATTTAATGCCTTTAGTGACTTTTGCGCTCATAATCATTGCGGTGACTTGCTGTCTGTCAGTAATCATAGTGGGCTCCACGGGTTAGATAAGTGAAAATCGTTCCAGTAACAGAACGAGAATAAGACAAAGGAGTAAACCGCTGACTCCCTGCCAGAAAGCAACGGGATTACGCTCCAGTAAAGGCGGTCTCTCGCTGCTGAGAAATTTTGCATCGGGATGTCTCAGGGCATACACAAACTCTGAAAGTGCGTCATAGCGCTTGAGCGGATTAGGATGCAGTGCTTTTCTTAAAGTGTGATCAAGCCAGAAGGGAATGCTCCGGTTAGGATCCAACACGCTTTCATATTTCAATTTATGTTGTGATGTGACGCTTCTGCATTTGGCAACCTGCGTGCCATAGGGGAAGCGGCCACTGAGCAAATAGTAGGTCAGCACCGCCAGCGAAAACTGCTCAGACTGTTCACTGCCACCCTGACCAAGAAAATACTCCGGTGCTGCATAAATAGCTGTACCGGGAATATCATTATTATCACCGGCAAATTCATTGATACCGGCAACAGAAGCCGCACCTAAATCCACCAGTGTGATGTGATGGTTGATATCAATCATGATATTTTCAGGTCTGATATCACGGTGGAGAACGTCTTTGCGATGCAATGCCATCAATCCCCTGGCGACCTGCTCAATGATCATGCGGACAGTTTCCAAATCCGGCTGCGGGTTATCATTCAGCCACTGGGCCAGTGTTTGTCCCGGCACAAAATCTGTCACGGTATACAATGCCGTTTTGGCTGCCTGCTGATCGGGGGCGCTCACCACATGCTGGCTGTGAATTCGCCTTGCTATCCACTCTTCCATCCTGAATGCTTCAAGATGGGCCAGTTCATATGCCATTTCCACAGAAGGCACTTTCAGCACCACCTGGCTGCCATCTGCTGTGTTCTGAGCCAGGTAAACGTGGCTGCGGGCACTGTGATAGATGTTACGGACAATTTTAAATTGATCGAGAAAATCCCCGTTTTGCAGCACGCCGGGAATGGGTAATTCTTCCTCTTCAGACACGGCGGCACTGGTATGGGCTGCTGGCAGGGTATTTACCCTGACTATCTGAGCTGTCAGGTTATCGTTACTGCCTCTGGCAAAGGCCATTTCCACCAGCCTCTTCGCTGCCTCATCCGGATCATGCTCATATTCAGTCACTACACTGCAGAGGCTGGCCTCATCGATAAACTCATACACACCGTCGGTGAGCAGAAGAAAGCAGTCCTGCTCTTTCAAAGAGCGGCTGTCTTTATCCAGTTGCAATGATTCATTAATTCCCATGGCATTGGACAAATAGTGCTTTTCACCATTTATCATCTGACGGTGGTCGCGGGTAAGTTGCTCCAGCACCCTGCCCCGCAGCCGGTACACTCTGGCGTCCCCCAGATGAAATACATGTACACGTTGATGCTTGAAAATCAATGCACTGAATGTGCAAACGTAACCTTTGTCCGGCTCGCCGGCATAGGGACTGTTGCGACTCTGACCAAGTAACCAGCGGTTTATTGCTGTAATAACTTGCGTAGCCGCACGGGGGACCGTCCAGGTATCTGAGGTACAAAAATAATCTTCGAGAAACTGTTTAACACATACGTGACTGGCAATGTGACTCACTGAACTGGAACTGATACCGTCTGCCAGTGCCACCGCAGCGCCTTTAAATGTGAGCAAATCACCTTCGGGAAGCCTGAAACCATAACTGTCCTGGTTCAGCGGCTTTTCCCCTGCACTGGAATATTGACCGATGGATAAACTAAGCATATTGAAGCAGCTCAGTGAGAGGTTTGAATTGAGCCTGCCGGGCAATGTCCGGCAGGCCCTGTGTGCCGGAAGGTACCCAGCAAGTCTTCATTAAACTGCAGCAGGTTTTGAATCTGTTGCTACCGGTGCAGATTGCGCAGCCAGCTTACGCTTGGGAGCAGTACGAAAGTGCGTGCTGTACAGCGTTAAACCTGTAAACGCCAGACCACCAACCAGGTTACCCAGAGCTGTCGGGATTTCATTCCAGAAGAAGTAATCCATCACAGAGAAATCACCGCCCATGATCAGGCCGAACGGGAACAGGAACATGTTCACCACAGAGTGTTCAAAGCCCATGAAGAAGAACAGCATGATTGGCATCCACATGGCAAAGATTTTACCGCTCACGTGGGTTGAGATCATGGCACCTACTACACCCAGCGATACCATCCAGTTACATAGCATGCCACGGATGAAAATGGTCAGCCAGCCTTCCATTCCGTACTGAGCATAACCCAGGGTACGGGCTTCACCGATCCCGGCTACTTTTGTTGCAATAGCACCACCATCAGTGTTGTAGCCCATGGTAAAGATAAATGACATCATGAACGCCACTGTCAGTGCACCGGCAAAGTTACCGCAGAATACCAGCCCCCAGTTGCGGAGAATTTGAGACCAGGTGACACCGGGCCGTTTCGCCAGCCAGGCCAGTGGTGTCAGTACAAAAACACCGGTTAACAGATCGAATCCCATCAGATAAAGCATACAGAAGCCAACAGGAAACAGCACCGCACCAATTAAAAATACGCCGGTTTGTACAGCAATCGTAATTGCGAAAACCGCTGCCAGAGCAAGGATTGCGCCGGCCATATAACCGCGAATTAATGTATCACGGGTAGACATGTAAATTTTGGATTCACCCGCATCCACCATCTTGGTTACAAATTCATTCGGAAGTAAGTAAGCCATTGTGTATACCTTTTTGTTGTGTGTGTTTAGTCGCTGACATGTATTGCACACAACAAAATGCGGGCACAAAAAAACGCCCAACCATGCACTGTTTCCAGTGTGGTATTGGACGCCGTTATCCAAGTTTACATTGTGTTGTATGCAAAAACCCGTGTTGCAATTTTAAACAGCAAGGAAAAGGCCAGATTTAAATTGTCATTATTTTTCTGATAGTTATGAATATTAACGTGTGACTTGCTGACCATTCATTTCTTGATTGCACCAAAAAAGTTCATCCACGCACAATGAAGATCCGCATTTTCCTGTGAAACGGAGAAAATTCCGCCAAAGCTATGCGGATTGCATATTAACAAGGTAGAACAAGGAAACTAACCCTTTATTATCAAAAGGTTAAAATGGTGGAACAGGCTTTGCTAAATCTCATAAACAGGCAACGTCGATTGCGACCACCACAGAAAGACACCACCACCACCATGGCAGTATTCAGCGAAGCGACAAAACGGTTTCTACTGGCGGCAAAGCACGCCGAAATTCACGCACTTAATCAACTGGCATCCAACTGCAAACTGGTGACCTCAGTGAAAGACATGATCCATCAACTCCAGCGGGAGCGCGGTATCAGTAACGTATATCTGGCGTCGAAAGGGGAACGGTTTGGTCAGCAACGGGAAGATCAGATTGCAGACAGTAATTTTGCCGAACAAACCTTGCGCAGCCAGCTAAAATCTCTATACCTCTCGGGCGACGAAAGTGCCGCTAACATGCGCTTACTGGTAAGCATCACCATGGCGCTACAAGGGCTGGATAACCTTTCTTCCCTGCGGGATCAGGTAGCTGAACAGGCACTGACATCCCTTGAGTCAACACAGGCATACTGCCGGCTGGTAACGGGTTTACTCTCAGTTATCTTTGAGGCCGCTGACGTGGCAAGCGATCCGGATATCACCCGGCTTCTGGTGGCGCTGTTCAATTTTTTACAAGGCAAAGAACTGGCCGGACAGGAACGGGCATGGGGCGCTATTGGCTTTGCTGAAACCCATTTTAATAAATCATTATGCGACCGCCTTGAACAACTCCAGCAGGATCAGCAACACAGTTTCGACATATTTACGGCTTTTGCGGATCCGCCAACACTGCAGCAATGGGAAGACATCTGTCAGAGCGATGCCCAGGCCGACCTTATCCGCCTGCGAACAATGATAAAACAACTGGCTGATGGCAGTCCCATTGACGGACAAATAAGTGAAGTATGGTATGACATTGCCACGACCCGCATTGATGCCATGCAATCCATTGACGAAGCTCTGACCACCAAACTCATTTCACTGGCTTCAGAGCTGGTCAGTCGTGCAGATGCCGAGCTGAAAAATCATCATCAACGGGTAAAAACGCTGGAACAACAGCCTAATCCAACGGGCACACCACTGACCATGCTGTTTGATCCGCAAATGCCGGGCTTACGGGGATCAGAAATGTCCGGTCCGGATACCCTTTCCAATGCGGAAAATTTGTCCGCACACCGGTCTTTTTACGACTTGTTATGCGATCAGACTGAACACATCAAAAACATGTCAGTTGCACTGGAGGAAGCCCGCCAGGCGATTACCGATCAAAAATGTATCGACCGTGCCAAACTGCTTATTATGCAGCAATGGCAATTAACCGAAGATCAGGCTTACCGTCGCCTGCAAAAAACAGCGATGGATCAGAATTGTCGCCTGATTGATGTGGCGGAACGGGTAGTAAAAGCCACATCAGGCAGTAAATGATTCAGCCATTTTGCCGTCCGGGTGCCATTGTCATTAAAGCCAGTGACAGCCAGAGGACAGCCGCGCACCAGCCTGCCAGAATGTCAGTGGGCCAGTGAACCCCCAGAAACACACGACTCATGCCGACCAGCAAAATAATCAACATGGCAATACCGGAAAACCAGCGGGTCAATGACGGGTTGCCGCTCACTGATGCACCGGTGAACGCCAGACTAAGATACGTTAAACATGACATCATGGCATGACCAGAGGGAAAGCTGCTGGTGTACACCTTCGTAATATGAGGAACCAGTTCAGGTCGAGGCCGGTGAAAACCATACTTCAGCGCAAAACTGACAACCATACCGGACAGTACCGTTGCTATCAGAAAAACAGCGTGACGGGTCTGCCCCTTTTTATGTAACACCAGAGCTGCCAGGCCGGTGATCACAATTAAAAACCAGTTACTGCCCAGAGTGGTCATGTCACGAAAATGAACCGCAAGCCATAACGGCCCGGCCGGCTGCCCCGGGTCCCCGGCCCGACGGAACATCAGCATGATGCTTTTATCGATGGCGGACACGGGATCAAAATGTACCCATGCCGCGAGCAGAAACAAACCGGAAAGTCCGGCAAAAGCCATAAGTCGCAACACGGATGGCCTGATGTGATCGGATTGCATAGAAACGAAGGGTCACTGACAGATAGTCTTTATTCCTTTTGAGTGCAGCTTTGGATCGCTTTACCGGAAGAATCAATACGCTGAATACAACAGATTTGCTGTTACAACGCCTTCAAGTATCGAAAATCTTGATATAATGGCCGCCATCATCTCCTGTATTGACTGCCCATGTTTTCCTTTATCACTGAAACCTTATTACCCGTGCTGATTTTATTGCTGATGGGCTGGTTATTTTTCCGCATAAAATGGCTGAACGAGAGCTTTGTTGAAGCCGGTTCTAAACTGGTTTTCAACGTCACATTACCTGCACTGCTGTTTTTGTCTATCAGTCAGGCCGACTTTGCCCATGCCGCAAACTTTCCGCTGATTGGGGTAGGTATTGCCGGCACACTCATCATGTGTGCTCTGCTGGTGCTTACGGCAAGGATGACGGTGACGCCCTATCAGGCAAGAGGCGTAGTGGTTCAGGGCGGTTTCAGAGCCAACATGGGTATTATCGGTTTGGCTTACTGCGCCAATACGTACGGGCCCGAAGGGCTGGCTGCCGCCTCTGTATACCTGGGCTGTATCACGATTTTATTTAATATTTTGTCGGTGATTGTGCTTAACTTTTATCAGACCGGCCACCGCTCTGTGAGCAAACAAATCAAGGGTATTACTAAAAATCCGCTGATCATTTCCATCGTCGTGGCACTGCCCTTTTCCTATTACTCATGGACACTGCCTGACGCCATTCTTAAAACCGGTGAATATGTTTCCCAGTTAACCTTACCGCTTGCGCTCATTTGTACCGGCGCCTCGTTGCAGTTCCGCTCATTCTCCGCCGACTGGTTTAATATCACCTTAAGTACAGTGAGCAAATGCATTCTTTATCCCGCGCTGATGGTAGGGCTGGCGTATCTTGCCGGATTTACCGGAATGAGCCTGGGGATTGTGCTGCTGCTGTCTATTGCCCCGACAGCCGCTGCCAGCTATGTGATGGTAAGAAATATGGGCGGAGACCACAGGCTGGCTGCCAGTATTATTGCTGTATCCACACTGGTTTCATTACCGGTGACAGCTCTGGCATTCGGAACATTGACCTCGCTGAACCTGGTATAGTGGTCAGATTTAAAGCCCGGGCGTAACAAACAGATAATGAAAACAAAAAAGAGCGCATATTGATGCGCTCTTTTACGTTGAAATACCGCTGAAAAGCACGGTTAACGCATGGCTGCCTGAGCCGCTTCGGTTGAACGCTGAACCACATCCAGACGCTCTGTCCAGGGGTCTTCACCATGCACCGCTGTAGCGTCCATGGTGAACGTCATGATGTTATGCGCCTCGTTGTCGTACGGCTTCCATTCCGGCAACCGGGCCACATTAGGATCACCATTTTCGATAAAGCTCACCACGTAGTCGAAAACCAGTTCAGAGGCAGTCAGATCCTGCTCAGTGGCATCCGGATACTTCACGTCAGCCGTTTTAAAGAAAAACGGGATCTCACTGGCATGAGGTGCGCCCTTGCCGTTACGGACACTTTCTGCCACGTAACCATACCGGTACATGTACACGTTTTCGTCCAGGTCCGTCATACGCTCTGCAACAAACCTTGCAGGCTCCTGCATCATACGGTCCTGTGCCACTTCCGCTCCGATATCCTGTAATTCACCGGTGCCTTCAAGATCATAGGCATCTTTCGCTGCCTGCGCATACTCACCGAATGAGGCGAACAATGACTCTTTATCCGGGAACATGCTGAATCCGATATCCTGGCTGGTCGTACCCACCATTACCGGCACTTTCGCGACTTTACCCTGCTCAAGCAATGACTGGGTGCTGCCCTGTACAATGTCACCATCAGCAATAGGGCCGCCAACATACGTCGGTACACCGCCGGGAGGCTGGAACAGTGCCATCAGATTCAGGCCATCTACCACTTTGGCTGCCGGCAATGCCCGCAAAGCAGCCAGCGCTTCTGCGCCATTTCCGGAAATGCCATTCTTTTCAGCGAAATTAACGCCAATCTGCTCCGCAGAGGGCTGACCGTTTACTTCTTCCGTTAAGCTGCGTTCGCCTACCAGGGAACGGCCACCACCGGACATAATAATCGCCCGCTGGAAGGTACCCCGGGCGCCCGGTGTCTGCATAAGATTGTGTACCGAGCCGCCACCGGCAGATTCGCCCATGATGGTGACATTATTTTTATCACCACCGAAAGCTTCCACGTTATCTTTCACCCATTGCATGGCCGCTATCTGATCTTCAAAAGCGTAATTCCCCAACGGTCCTTCTTCAGCGGCTGAAAGTGCCGGATGTGCGAAGAAACCGAAACGGCCAAGGCGGTAGTTAAAGCTGACAAAAATCACACCGGCACGGGCAAATTCGCTACCGTCATAGGTGGCAGGCGATGCACCACCATTCACGTAGCCACCACCATGGATCCACACAACCACAGGACGCTTGATATCATCTTCCTGCGGTGCCCATACGTTCACGTACAAGCAATCTTCGGCAGGCTCTTTACCAAGCGGTGCAGCGTCACTTGGAAACGGCTTTTGCATACAGTCGTTGCCGTAATCCAGCACTTCTTTCACACCGTTCCAGTCTGCAACGGGCTGAGGAGAACGCCAGCGATTTTCACCAACCGGAGGTTTTGCGTAAGGGATCCCTTTAAAAACGCGGATATCATCATCTTTAACGCCCTGCAGCGTACCATTTTTAACCGTTACCTGCGGTGATGCATCTTCAGCTACCGGCGCAGGACTTTCAGCCACTTTCTCACCACAGGCACTTAACATTACTGCTGCAACAGCAGACAAAGCAAACAGCCGTTTTTTCATAACAAACGTTCCTTATTCTGATCCACGGTTAACCTAACGCACTCAGATGACAGAGTCCGCGCACAGCATCTTCAAACGGCGTATCTGTTACATCCACTTCTACGTAACGGTACTTCACGTTATTTTCGTTCAGGTGTTTAACGATGGCGGCAAAGTCTGATTTGCCGTCCCCCGGGGTTGAGATGCGTGACATCTCAGGAATAATCATACGCGGATCGTCACTCAGCGGAACGGAACCGTCGTAATCTTTCATATGACAGCCGATAACACGGCCTTTGTATTTATTCAGCATGGCAACAGGATCATGACCGGCTGCAGCCACCCAACCCAAGTCCAGCTCAATTTTAACCAGCTCCGGGTCGGTGTTCTCCATCATGATGTCGAAAATCACCTGTCCATCCACCTTATCGAACTCAAAGTTGTGGTTGTGGTATGCGAACTTGAAGCCAAGCTCTTTCATTGTCTGACCACGTTTGTTCAGACGTGCAGCAATAGCTTTAACTTCGTCAACAGAAGAAGGGGTGTTCAGGTTTACTTTACCATCTTTGAAATTCAGGAATTCGCCGGCCATGGGCTCGATGAAGTAATCGATATTCAGTTTGCTTCCCAGTTCCTTGATATATTCAATGTCTTCCAGGTCGGAATTAATATGTACAGACGGCACTGTCAGCTTATATTCTGCCATAAGATCTGCCATATCATCGATGCTTAAACCGAACAGCGGCGCGCCTTCTGCATTCACTGAACCACCTACACCGAACATTTCAAGCTGCTTGAAACCGGCTGCGGCCAGTTTTTTAATTGTACCGGCGGGATCTTTAGCAAACATGTCGCGCAGCATGTACATTTGTACGCCGTAAGGTCTGCCTGAAACTGCATTACAGCCTCCGGTCATCGCGTTGGCCATCAGTCCCGGCGCTGCCAGCACACCGGCTACGCCCAGACCAGCTTTAAGAAAATGTCGACGGGTAAGTGACGAAGTCATTATTGTTTCCTCTCTCCGGTAAGAAACAGGCTCAACACGTTGGTCCCGTTGAGCCTGCAAGAAGTTAATTATTTGTTACACCCACTTTAGAACCTTTACATTAATGACATCGATATCATTTTACAACTATTGTTTAACATTTTTAGACAAGTGACAGAACCGGACGCCAGTTTGAGATCTCTCCTCTTCCGGACGGGGCCGGGAGAGGTCAAAGAAAACAAAAAAGAGCACGACCGGCGTGCTCTTTTTCTCTTCAAAAATGATGGAAAACTATCCCAACTTACTGCCACCCAGGCAATCCGGTGACGGGGTTACACTGCCGCCTCTGGCTTCCCATTCTTCAGGGGTATACGTGTGCAAAGCCAGTGCATGTACCGGCCCCTGTAAAGCTTCGGCCAGCAACCCGTTCACCTTCTGGTGACGGGGCACCCGACGTACGCCAACAAACGCTTCTGACACCACCGTTACTTTGAAATGACTCTGGGCACCATCGGGTACGTTGTGCATATGACTTTCATCCAGCACTTCAAGATACACAGGTGTGAGAGCATCATTGAGTTGCTGTTCGATAAACTGTTTTACATTTTGCATGGGTTCTGCTCCGGCACAGCGGGATAGATAAATCGGAAAGTTAGATTAATTCTACCATCAACATGCCGGGTCGTCTTGTTGATGCCGTGCAGATAGTTGCGCTGAGTGTCTCCTTGCATGATTAGCAGTGAGCCATGCTCAAGACTGACCTTCACTGACGTAGCACCACTGCGGTGACGAAACAGGAAGGGCCTCGCTTCACCGAGAGTCACAGATGCAATAACCGGCTGCACGCCCAGCTCCTTTTCATCATCGGCATGCATGCCCATGCTGTCCTGCCCGTGCCGGTACCAGTTCGCCAGCACACTGTTAAACCTGCAACCGGCGGTATTTTCGCAACGTGTTTTCAACGCCAGCAGATCAGCGGTCCATGGGCGCGGTACCATCGTCAGGCCGGAGTAGGAATACTCGCTGACAGCATCCCCGTACCAGGCTTGCAGACGCGGAATTTTAACCGGCTTACCAAACAGTTTAATGGTATCCTGTGACCAGTTTAACGATGAGGCCAGCGATGCGTACAACGCGTCAGCATCATCCGGCCCGAGCCAGCCCGGTATGTAAGTAACATCCGCGCCGGGTAACGCCAGTTTCTGAGGCGCAGCGCCGGCGTTACAGCCATCATCGAATAGTGAAAATTGCATAAATCCGGAACCCGATTAACGTTACCATGAGCGACAACACAGCCTTTGCCTTTCGCGACCGCGAAC
This sequence comes from Alteromonas sp., assembly GCF_984505615.1. Classification (NCBI taxonomy): domain Bacteria; kingdom Pseudomonadati; phylum Pseudomonadota; class Gammaproteobacteria; order Alteromonadales; family Alteromonadaceae; genus Alteromonas; species Alteromonas sp. The sequence continues at coordinate 54,676 of NZ_CFHOXV010000016.1, forward strand.
TGAACTTAATACGCCACCCGGCAAAACATCAGCATATCAGTTTACAGGCCTGGGACAGCGCCGATGAATTGATTATCGATTATCTTGCTTCAGAAGCCCCTGAAGGCCCCGGAAAATGTATCATATTTAATGATGACTTTGGCACCCTGGGCTGCTGGTATGCCAGTCATAATCCCTGCTGGATCTCAGATTCATGGATTGCTCACCGCTCGCTGGCTGACAACCTGAAAGGTAATAATATTGCCGCCACACTGGATGACAACGGACTGGTAGCCTCACCATTGAAAGCTGCTGATTGCCTTGCTCCGTTGCCGGAAAAGCCGCAAACGGTGATTATAAAAATACCCCGCACTCTGGCGTTGCTGGAACATCAGTTAATTATGCTGCAAAAGGTCATCACGCCTGAAACACGTATTGTGGCCGGCGCAAAGGTGAAGGCCATAACGAAAAATGTGCTGGAGCTGTTTGAGAAATACACCGGTCACACCACCACTTCACTGGCAAAGAAAAAATCCCGCCTTATTTTTGCAAAGCCGGATGCTGCGATACTGAAGAAGCCCGTACAGTCTCCTTATCCGGTACGCTGGACAGCGAAAAGCCAGAACGGTGTAACGCTGACACTTTCCAACCATGCCAATGTATTCTCCGGACGCTCTTTAGACATCGGGGCAAGGTTCATGATTGATCATATGAACGTGACCAACAACGAACGGGTTATTGATCTTGGTTGCGGTAACGGCATTTTAGGTCTGAACGCGCTGGCACTGGCACCACAGGCGCGGCTCACCTTTGTTGATGAGTCATTCATGGCGCTGGCCTCAGCCAGACAAAACGTGGCAGAGAACTTTCCTGAACAACTGGCACAATGTGAATTTGTGCCATCGAACTGCCTTGACGCCTTGAAACAGGCTGAAGAGGGCGGATTCAGTAAAGTGTTCTGCAACCCGCCCTTTCATCAGCAGAACGCGATAACCGACCACATTGCCTGGCAAATGTTTTCAGATTCCAAAGCCAGTCTGGCCAGAGGCGGACATCTGGTGGTGGTGGGTAACCGCCATCTCGATTACCATGTTAAATTAAAGCGCTTGTTTGGTGGCGTAACGCAAGTTGCCAGCCACCAGAAGTTTGTTATTTTAAGTTGTGCAAAACGCTAAAGGGAGAATGCTATGCTGCGTGCTTTGCTGCTGGCTTTAGTTGTCGTAACCACTCCGGTTATTGCAGCAAAACCAAAAGATGACGGCTCACAAATTCAGCCGGACAATTATTACCCGCGGGTGAAAATGGAAACCACAATGGGCGATTTTGTCGTCGAACTGTACCGCCGCCGTGCGCCTATCACCGTGAATAACTTCCTGCGTTACGTTGATAAGAAAAGCTATAACGGCACCATTTTTCACCGTGTTGTACCCGGCTATATCGTCCAGGGTGGCGGTTACAATGCTGAGTTTGATGAAAAGCCGGATTACGGCACGATTTTCAACGAATCCGGCAGTGGCATGAGCAACAAGATGTACACGGTTTCCATGGCACGTCAGAACGACCCGCATTCAGCGACCCGACAGTTCTTCTTTAACATGAATGACAATACCAACCTGGATCCCGGCAGAGACTGGGGTTACAGCGTGTTTGGTATGATTGTGGAAGGCGAAGCTGTTGTCGAAAAAATGATGGAAGTAGAGCTGGACTATCAGCCTGCACTGGGTGAACCGAATTCCCCTAAAGAGCCCCTCATTCTGAAATCTGTCACTTTACTTCCGGCGGTGTAAAAAAGCTGACGCTGTGGCAGCGCGTGAATTCAGCGCTGCCGCGTTTTTAAATCCAGCCAGAAAAAATGTTGCGCAAAGACACCTGACATAAACAGATTGCCCCTCTTCTTAAAGCCCAGCTTCATTAACAGTTTCTGAGAATCAGTATTATCAGCATGAGTCATCGCAGTGAGGTAAGTCACGCCAAGGGTGTCTCTGGCATAGCTGATAACCGCTTCACCGGCTTCGCCACCAATCCCCTGCCCGCGGGCTTGCGGAAGCAAGGCGAATCCCAAATCAGGCGCACTGAAAATACCGCGGTTTATCAAACCACACATCCCCAACGGTTTACCGGTTAATTTATCTTCTACGGCAAACAAGCCATAGCCATGGTTTTCAAAATGCACCAGCGCATTATCAATATACCGGTTCGCATCTTTAAGTGTATGTACACCCCGGTTTCCAATAAAACGTAGCCACAGAGGGTCATGATTTAACGCAAAAATCCAGTTGCGATCTTCAGCCACCGGCTTGCGAAGACGCAGCCGCGATGTAGAAAGAATCAAAGATGTGCCCTTAAAATATCGTCGATGATTTGGCGTACACCGGGCTCTGTTCTGGCTGCTCTGGGATATTGTGGTGCCGCCCTGTCATCAACCAGATGAGCATTCCAGTGTGCTGTTTGTTTAACGAAATCCGTTGCCGCCTGCTCCCCCTCAACTTCCAGACATCCTGTCATACATGTATCCACATAAGACAGGTGTACCGGCCAGTCCTGTTCTGCAGTACGGGTAAGCAATGAACGACAAATATAGACTTCACGATTAGCCAGCCACGCTTGTAAAGCAGCCTGTTGATCTTCATCTTGCCGGGAAAAGATTTGTGCCGGGGCAACTTTCTCAAACTGATAGTCTTTTTCTCTTTCCGCCAGGGCAGGATCTAATGCTACCGGTACAAGAAGTGCATTCAGACTGGCATTGTCATCGGGTAATGCCCCCACGTAGGTTTGTTTCTCCTCAATACTACGGGTGATCCAGCCGCGGCGATAACCTCTCACAGTTACCATCAGACCGTCATGATGAATGCCTGAAAAGCGGGCGCGGCTGTCGCGACTCATCAGGCTACCGTAACCGAGAATAAGCGGCTTAGTCTGCGCATGCTCATCCCACTTTTTTAGTGTGCTTAACAAAAAAACTCCCGCAATGGAAAACCATAACGGGAGTCAGTATAGCGTCTCGCCGGCCCGGCTTCACGCAGCAAACTGACAGATTCAGTTACTACACGAACACACACATCACCATGCCGGCATGCCAGGGACTTAAAACACGGCTCTTACACCCACCGAGAAGTTGCGGCCGGGCAGCGGCGCTAAATCTTTCAGGAACGACGTGTGCACGCGGGCCTCTTCGTCTGTGATGTTGTCTGCTGTAGCGAACAGCACCCAGTCCACCCCGGCAGATGCAATGTCGTATTCAACACTGGCATTCAGTAAGGTGTAACCATCGGTTGCGGTTTCATACGGTGCAGTACGGGTTTGGTCGTCATACCATTCCACACCCACCTCACCGGAAAGTGATTGCCCCTGATAACGGATTGACGAGCCGATACGCAGAGGCGGAATGCGTGGCAAGTCTTCGTTATCCAGTTTGGCACGAATGTAGTCACCATATAAATCCACACGCCATTCACCGGTAATGTTGTAGAACACCTCGGCTTCCATACCGTATAAGTCAGCATCGGATTGCCGGAAGTAGTACACCGGCGTGCCCTCTTCCTCATGACCTTCCTCTTCTGCCCCTTCTTCCCCGTGTTCATGCTCTTCGGTTACAGCAATCAGGCCTGTACCACTTTCATAAATGTAGTTGTCTACCTGGTTGTAGAACAGTGACGCAGTGTAACCCCAGTTGCCGCTGAATTTACGGAATGTGAGATCCAGGTTGGTACTGACTTCTTCATCTACACTTCTGAGCGTGTCAGATAACTCACCTTCATCATCCAGTTGATACACCAACCCGACTTCATAAGTCCGGGTCGCAATGTGCTGACCACCGGAGAACAATTCCTGCTGACTTGGCGCACGTTCATTACGGGATAATGTCAGTGCGGCAGAGTAACCCGGCTGATATTCCCAGTTTGCACCGGCAGATACCGAAACACTGGTGAAGTCATAGTCTGGGAAGTTGAAGACCATAGCCTCTTCTTCATGTTCTTCCTCTTCCTCATGCTCTTCTTCATCAAGGTGCTCCACATGAAGTTCCACTTCAGCGTCATCTGCATCGTAGGAGGTTTGCTCGAGACGGCCACCCAACTCAAAAGTCACGTCGCCCACTTTCTTCTGTTCAATCAGAAAAACAGCTTGTGTATCTGTGCTGGTTGGCGGGGAAAATGCTTCTTCACCAATCGCTTCGTAATCGCTGTCCGTTAGTTGAAAACCAAATACACCATGCCATCCGGCAATACCGGTATGGGCAATAGTCAGCTTGGCATTCACGCCTTCATTATTAAATTGCGTACCAATTTCGCCATCTTCAATTTCAACGTGGGTGTAGTCTGTATAAGCAGCAGAGAACCGGATATTGTCAATGCCGGCAGTGGGCGAATGCCATTCACCCGCCAGTTGATAGCGGGTCATATCCACATCAATTTTGGTACCTTCTTCTGCGCCTTCTTCCTCTGCCGCTTCCTCTTCTTCCTCGTGGTGGTGATGATGACCGGGCACGCCATACAGGTTATCCAGTTTTTCTACAGAAAAGCCGAAGAAGCCTTCATCCTTTACATAGCTGATACCGGCATTGAAGTCGGTTGTATCCATATCTGTACTGGCCAGTGTGCCGTAAGTGGCATCATCATCCGGCTCAGCCTCTGAGTAGCCGGGAATATCCACATCATCGGTTTTGCGTTTGAAACCATCGAAGTGAAATGCCACATTGCCGGTTCCGGTGGTCACGTCCACCTTACCGAACTTACCGTTATCCACGGTGGAATAACGCATTTCTGCTTCCCCTTCTGTGCCATATGGCATTTCCTGAGGAATACGCTTGTCGACCACGTTGACCACACCGCCTATCGCGCCGGAGCCATATTGTAATGTGGCAGGACCGCGCAGTACTTCCACCTGAGTGGCACTGGACGTGCTGGCCGCTACGTTATGATCAGGACCAATTCGTGATACATCAGATACATCCAGACCGTTCTGCACAATTTTCACCCGCGGACCACCGGCACCACGAATGACCGGACTGCTTGAGACCGGTCCAAAGTAACTGGAATGCACACCCGGAACGGTTTTCAGCGTCTCACCCAAAGTCGGCTGTTGCTTTCTGCGCAGTTCTTCAGCGCCGATAACCGAGACCGGCGTCACGCTTTCCAGTACAGAGGTTTGCATCGCGGTAGCGGTTACCGTGATGTTTTCGATGGAAGCTGGCAGGAGCGTAAAGTTGACTTGCTGGTTTTCAGTAATACGACCTAAATCTTTATCACCATGCAGATATTTCGGCGTTGCAACATGAATATGGACGTCTTGTGCGGTGACATTATCCATTGAATATATGCCATTCTCGTCGGTATAGACTACGCGCCTTGAACCTTCTACTGAAACTTCGGCTCCCGCAACGGGAGCGCCGGCTTGATCTGTGACTTTACCGGTTATAGTAGTGGCCAGTGCGGCGCTGCTGAATGCTGTCATCATAGCAACAGCGATAAGAGAGGGAGTATGCATGGTTGAATCCGTTACTGCTTTTATCCATTTTGTGATGTTATAACATTTTTAAACGAATTCACGTCGAGGTCAACGGCAATTTATCGACAGCACCTGCAGTTTATCGATGATATAACATATCATTTTAAAAAACGAGAATTCACGGTGGGATAAACTGCCGTTCAGGGTGAAAAAAGCAGAATTAACGGTGAAAGTATGGATAGTGGCGTATCAGGCCCGCGATACAGGAAACGCAATAATGTCCTGAATATGTTCAGCACCGGTTTTCAGCATCAGCAAACGGTCGATGCCCAGCGCCACGCCTGCGCAGTCAGGTAATCCCTGCTCCAGCGCAGAGAGGAAATGCTCATCCACCGGCAGTTCCGGTAAACCGGATTGACGGCGCTGTGCATTATCATTAAGAAAGCGCTGACGCTGTTCTGCAGGGTTAGCCAGTTCGTTAAATCCGTTCGCCAGTTCCACGCCTTTAAAATACACTTCGAAACGATCAGCAGTACGGGGGTCATCTTCATTCACTTTTGCCAGTGCTGCCTGCGAGGCTGGAAAGCCATAAACAAAACAGGGCACGGCAGCGCCAATACGGGGCTCAATGTAAAGACTGAACAGCAGTTGCAGCATTGTGTCTGCGTCTTCCGGCATGCCGGCATGCATATCCAGCCCGCGTTGCAAAGCGGTTTGCTGCAGTTGCTCAGCTGTTGCGGTAAGAGGATCGACGTTTAATTCCCGGAGGAATACATCCTGATAACTGATTTTTTCCGCAGTTCCGGTCGACAATATCAGTTGCAGCAGAGTGTCCATTTCGGCCATCAACTGATGATGGTCATAGCCGGTACGGTACCACTCCAGCATAGTAAATTCAGGGTTGTGAAAGCGCCCTGCCCCTTCGTGGCGAAACGCTTTGCAAATCTGATAAATCGAACCGTAGCCTGCACACAATAACCGTTTCATGGCGTATTCCGGCGACGTTTGCAAATACAGGGTTTCCTTTCTGCCTGTCACGCTGTGATCAAACTCGCTTGAAAAGGCAGCCAGATGTACATCGGTAACGGTACCGTGACTCAGCAATGGTGTATCGACTTCAAGCACATCTCTGCCGGCGAAGAAATCACGGATTTGGCGCAGCAGTTCAGCCCGCTCACGCAAATTATTCAGCGATGCGGTGGGTTGCCAGGGAGTATTTGATGACATGTGATCGGATACGGGAATTATCGGGCCGGAGAGGGCATAAGAATATATCCGGCCGGTGCACGTATGTGCGTACCGGCCGGCAGCGGGTTCAGATTACTTCTGCGCCCGTGATACGTATTCGCCGGAGCGGGTATCCACACGGATAACTTCACCGGTTTGAACGAATAAAGGTACACGAACAACAGCGCCGGTAGACAGCGTAGCAGGCTTGCCGCCGGTTCCCGCTGTATCGCCTTTCAGGCCAGGGTCTGTTTCAGTGATTTCCAGCTCAACGAAGTTAGGCGGAGTTACTGTGATAGGAGAGCCGTTCCACAGTGTAATGGTGCACACATCATTTTCTTTCAGCCACTTAACGTTCTCGCCAACCGCTTTTTCGTCTGCAGCGATTTGTTCGAATGTATCGTTATTCATAAAGTGGTAGAATTCGCCGTCGGTGTACAGGTAGGCCAGTTCCGTATCCATCACGTCTGCGCCTTCTACGGTTTCACCGGAGCGGAACGTTTTTTCCAGAACTTTACCGGAGATCAGCTTACGGATTTTAACGCGGTTAAAAGCCTGACCCTTACCCGGTTTTACGTATTCGTTTTCCAGAATGTTACAAGGTTCGCCGTCAAGCATGATCTTGAGGCCGCCTTTGAATTCGTTAGTGCTGTAAAAAGCCATATTTTTCTCTGCCAATACATAAGGTGTAAATACGAAGTGGCGCAAATAATACCTAAAAATCGGCTGTCTGTAGAGACAAACTGGCAAAAAGATCTTGCAATGGCGTTTACCCGCCCGGAAGACCTGCTGGACTACCTGGATCTCGATGTAGATCAGCTGGGTCATCATGGCGCTGCCAGACGGTTATTTCCCATGCGCGTCCCCCGACACTTCGCCTCATTGATGGAAAAAGGTAACTGGCATGACCCGTTACTCCGCCAGGTAATGCCTTTATCTCAGGAATTTGAAGCCGCCCCCGGCTACAGCACCGATCCACTGGATGAACATGACACTGCCGGTAAGGGTTTATTACATAAGTACCAGAGTCGCGTACTGTTGATTGTAAAAGGCGGGTGCGCTGTAAACTGCCGCTACTGCTTCCGTCGCCACTTCCCCTACGCCGACAATGCGGTGAGCAAACAGGAATGGGAAAACGCCATTGCTTATATTGCTGCCGATCCGGCCATTAATGAGGTCATTTTCTCGGGCGGTGATCCACTGATGGCAAAAGATACCCACCTGGCCTGGTTGGCCGGTGAAATATCACGGATCCCCCATATCCGCAGATTGCGAATTCATACACGCCTGCCGGTGGTGCTTCCTCAGCGACTGGACGCAGAGTTCAGTGACTGGATAACGTCATTACCGGTGAAAACGATTCTGGTATTACATGCTAACCACGCCAATGAATTCAGTCCGGCACTGAACGACCGTTTACATGCATTACGCAGACACGGCGTGACGCTGCTCAATCAGGCAGTATTATTGAACGGCGTTAATGATACGGCTGATGCACTGGTGGATTTGCAGGAAGCGTCTTTTGAAGCAGGCGTGATGCCCTACTACCTGTATTTGCTGGATAAAGTACAGGGCGCGGCCCACTTTGAAGTATCTGACGATAAAGCCAGAACATTAATGGCGGAAGTGATAAAGCGCTTACCGGGTTTTCTGGTACCGAAACTCACCAGAGAAATCGGTGGCCAGCCCGGCAAAACGCCTGTCGACTTACATATTCACCCGTAATTACGCGTAGGTATCGACGTTGGCACCCAACGACGGATTACCGGATGACGGTTTTGGTACGTCAGCGGCTGATTCCAGCAGCTGAAGCGTTGCTTGTCCCTCTTGTTGTTGCTGGCTTTTCGCCATTTTAAGAGAGGCCAACTCAAGCGACGCACCGGATGTTGCAGATGCACCAGCACCTTGTATATCCATACCAGTTTCCTTTGTTGCTTGTAGCAAAGTAAAAAAGTAGGCAGAATTGCCCACCTTCATCAGCGTACTCCATCATTAATGATGCAGTACGGGTATATCGTTATCGACCATACACTCATAAACTTTAGCAGAAATCCGGAAAGTCATGCAGGCAATTAACGAACAACTTCAGGAAACCTTACAAACCCTCTACCGCAAAGCGATAGATGCCGATGCGGTGCTGGACCAGTTACAACAGGTTCAGAAAGGCAAGTTTCAGGCAGTATTCGCAGAAGACAGCGGGTTTGAAACACAGTCAAAACGCTTTTCACCCTATGTGGAAGAAATCGCCCGCGACTGGCAGGCCATCAAAGACGCTGACGAAGCGACCTTCAAAGCAGGCCTCGCTCCGCTGGTGAAAAAGATAGAACTGGCGCTGACGACCCTGTCACAGTTTCAGGCGGTAGGCAAGGCCTGACCCGCCCTCAGTTGTCTTCAAGCTGGTAAAGAGGCACGTTTGCAAGACGGGCCTTTATCTTTGCCACTTCCTGCAGGTAGGCATCGCTGTCTACCCGCTCAAACTGTTCAATAAACTGGTCTTTCGACAATCCCTCTGCCAGACCGTCAACCGGCGGCATGATCACATCGTCGTCATGCATGTCAGATAATAGTTGCTGCACCCGGACGGCATGAACCGGTGACGTTGCCACACGCGCAAACTCAATACCGGCCATATCAGCAGTCAGATCCACGAAAGAGTAACCGCTTCCGCCCATAGCACGGTCCATTAATTCTTTAAATTCGCCGATTGCCAGTGTGACGCCCTGCTCGCTTAATACTTTTAATGCAGCGGAAATCAGAAAGTGTCTGGCAAGGTCGTTGCGGCCCCGCAATAATGGTGGCGTTAACGGTTTCAGAGCTTTATCGGCATCAGGCTGAACGTCTCCGACAAAGTTGGCAACGCGGTGATGGCCGATAAAAATTGCCAGCGCCAGAATGGCTGCACGGTTATGTTCCGCCGCGTTTTCCGGTGTGCTTCGCTGAGCAGCGCGTTTCATGGTCAGGCGGATAAAATCCACCGCCGGTTGCGGGGTATCCGCCAGGGTAATATCCTGAAAAGAGATGTAGCGCAGGTAATAGGCCGTTAAGTCCCGGAGCTCGTCGTCCTGATCCACCGATAAACCATTTTTGACTTCGTTCAGATTGCGCAGGAAGCCGTCCATAGGACGCAGACTGACCATCATTTCCTGTTCAGTCATACTGACTTTTTCAATCTGCTCTCTTGCCTGAGTGGCGATATCGCTTTTAGTCCAGCGGTTAACCAGCCACTCGGCCAAGCCTACCGCCAGATGTCCGGGTATATGTAAATCGCCAATTTTCACTTCATCCAGCAACAGGAAGTTAGCCGGCAAAATCGTGGCATCAACGTTCAGGTAGCTGTCAAATAAATCCACCGGAATAGCAATGCTGGCTTGTAAACGGGTGGCATCGGGGTGCACAGTTACCTTACCACGGAAGTCCGGCGTGGCACGCTGTAAGAAACCCACAATGGAGTCAAACTGTTGAGTTGTGATGGTAATAGTGTGGCCCTGATGGCGATCTGAAACGCTGGATTCCAGCTGAGCCAGCAGTTCATGTACGGTATCGGCATCTGCCACCTGTTCCGCTGCTTTTACATCAACCACAGGTTCACTTTCTATCATCAGTACAATCAGTCCCGCCACCAGCAATACACTCACCAGCAACGCTATAATGACACCACGTAATATTCGCAAACGGATCCGCCTCTTAAACCGAAGGTTATTATTCTTTGTGAATTCCGGAATAAATTCAATCCCGGTATGTCTTCAGACAATCAGGACTCTAACATCCACCATGCCTGAAGGGATGAATATCTTGATGTGGCATCGTTAAAATTGTGTCCGGCTGAATGGACTGTGGGAATAACGACGCATGGCACACCGGCATTCACCGCAGCCCGCATACCATGTTCCGTGTCTTCGACGGCTACACATTCATGAGGTTGGCGTCCCAGCTTTTTCATGGCGAGTAAATAGCAATCCGGTGCCGGCTTGCTGTCAGTCACATCTTCAACGGATACCGTTGCAGAAAACATATGACGAAGGTTCCGGGCCTCCAGTGTACGTTCAACAGAAATACGGCTGCCTCCGGTCACAATGGCCAGTTGATAGCCGCTCTGGTAACACTTTTTAATGGTCTGTACCGCGTGAGGCATCAGTGGAAAAGGCTGCTCTGCAAGATACCGGCGGGTTTGCTCATGTTTTTCTTCCGCCAGACTTTCTGCGGCAACGGGCAGCTTAAACGTTGTCACTGCATCAACCGCGTTTTGGGCAACCGGAATACCGGCCATTACATCACTGTAAAAAGCTTCAGTCAGACTCACACCATGCTGGCGGAGCACTGTTCGCCAGATTTCATAATGTACCTGTTCAGAATCAATGAGGGTACCGTCATGATCAAACAAAATGGCGCGGGTTGACTGGCTGATTGCACGGGGAGATGTCATAGGGTGTGAATGTCCTTGTTTAAGCGGGTATCTCATTGAAACTAACCTTATCCCAGATTCGGATCAATCTTAATCCGTTCATCGCATTAGTATTGAATTGCATCCGGTATTGCTGCAAATTACTTTTCCATATCACGGATTTCGATATTTCTTCCCTGACGTGGAACTCACATGGACTTGTTTACGCTTTCCCTCTGCACGGTTTTACTAAGTGCAATGATGGCTATTACGCTGTCAGCTCTCTTTCTGACCAACACCGCTGATAAAGCTATGCGTGACTGGTCCCTGGCCGGTGTATGTTTTCTTGCCTGCAGCCTGTTAATCCTTGTTGCGTCAGTTCGCACCGTTCCCTGGCTTCTTACCCCTGTGTTATCTAACACACTGTACATCGCCGCCCATGGTTTTGTGCTCAGCGGGATTACATCCCAAACCCGCTCGGTGAACAGCCACCTTTCCATTGGCGTGTTTTCAGCTTTTGTTTTGCTGATGCATTTTAACGATGCAATCAGCAGCAATGTGGAATTCCGCATGCTGGCCATTTACCCGGTTATGCTGACATTAAACCTGCTGAGCGTCTTCCACTTGTGGCGCTTCAGACACTCGGCCCATGGTAAGAGTTATTGGGCTGTCATGACGATTATTCTGCTTTTCATTGTTCACACCGCCAGCAGTGCTGTGACAATTCTTCTTTTCCCTGACCACCTTGAGTTCCTTGGTAACGATATTATTCAGACCACTAATTCACTGGTTGTGCTGTTGTACATTTCCGGCCTGACACTGGGATTAATATTTGTTCACGCCTGGAAACGGGAAGTCACCCTTAAAACCGTATCCAGAACCGACGCGCTTACCGGCTGGTTTAACCGTCATGCCCTGAATGAATCTGCCAGCAGAGAATTTATCCGCTGCCAGCGTAATCAGCTATCCTTCGCGTTTGTGACTTTCGACATCGATTTTTTTAAAAATGTAAACGACCAGTACGGACACACAACCGGTGACAGAGCCATTCGTCATATTGCGAATGTCGCCAGGGAAGCCACACGGGAGTACGACTATCACTTCCGTCTTGGCGGCGAGGAATTTGTGATCATGCTGGCAGGGCTGAAAGTCAGCGATGTGAAAGCCATTGCTGAACGGGTGCGGTTCGCTATTCAGTCAACGCCCTTGTGTATGGGAACCGAATCCCTTCCCTTGTCTGTCAGTGTGGGAATGGCCACTATGGAACAGGGCGATCTTGGCTGGCATGTGGTGCTGGAAAGAGCTGATGACGCACTCTATGCGGCGAAAAAAGGCGGACGGAATAACACCCGCTTTCTTACCGCAAATGCGTTGTCACTGGTCAAGGGCTGAACATTACAACAGCCGGTCAGTCACTTTAAACTGAATGGTAAACTCTACGCCTTCGCCTTCTTTGCTTCTGCATTTAATGCTTCCGCCCAATGCATTCGTAACAATGTTGTAAGTGATATTGAGCCCGAGTCCGGTACCGCCGGTACCCCGGCGCGTAGTAAAAAACGGGTCGAAGATTTTCGGTGCATTTTCCTCGCTGATCCCTTTACCGTTATCTTTGTACACCAGCAAAAATTCGTGACTGTTCAGCTCACTGAGCGTCATGGCAATATGTCCGCTGTCACGCTCACTGAAACCATGATTTACCGAATTGACTATAAGATTGGTCAGTACCTGAGACAACAAACCCGGGTTAGTAATAACATTGAGATTATCAGGGCAATGAATATCCACCACGACACTGGCTTTTCGTAACACCGAGGCAAGACTGAACACCACTTCATCGAAGTATTGCTTAAGGTTCACCTCGCGGTCTTCCTCGCTGGTCTGGTCCACCGCAACTTGCTTGAAGCTTCTCACCAGATGAGCGGTTCTTACCAGATTCTTTTTCACGATATCAGCGATTTCATTGGCACTGTTAAGGAAGTCTTCAAAGTCGTTTTCTGTCAGACTGCCTTTATCGTAACGCTGACGGATATCTGTGCACTCTTCCATTAATTGGGTTACCCCCGTCAGGCCAATGCCTACCGGCGTGTTTATTTCGTGAGCCACCCCCGCCACCAGCGACCCTAAACTGGCCATTTTCTCAGACTCGATTAACTTGTCCTGAGTTTGCTTCAAATCATTAATCATGGTTTCAAGGCTGGCATTGGAGTCTTTCAGTGCCGCATTGCGCTCTACAATTTGTAATTCCAGTGCTTTCTTTTCAGATATATCCCTGGTGATGGCGTACAGCACATCATCTCCGCCAAGAGTAATCCGAGTGACAATAATTTCGCACCAGAATTCTGACCCGCAGGCTTTTTTGTGCACCCATTCGAACCGCACACTACCTTTATTAAACGCATTTTCGATGATCTCTACGGCAGCCTCTTCAGACGGCCGGCCATCCGGCTGATATTCGGGCGAAATATCCATGGGCGTCAGACCAATAATGTCTTCTTTTTTACTGAACCCCAGTTGGTCGAGAAAGGCGCGGTTGCAATCCAGATAATGCTCGCTGGTGAGCAGGCATAATCCGTCTACTGACTCATTGAATAGTGTTTCAAAGGCATCTTTCTGTGCAGCGATTTCCAGTTCAAGGTTTTTCTTTTCAGAAATATCCCGCCAGTTTGCATGCACCACAACTTCGTCGTTCATCATCATTTTTGTGATGATGACCTCCGCCCAGAATGGCTCTCCGCTGAATTTAGAATGCAGCCATTCAAACCGTAAACTCCCCTCCTCCATACAACGCTCAATGAGCTTTGCGCCTTTCTCAGCCGACACCTGACCGTCAGGCTGATATTCAGGGGAAAAATCGAAAGGTGTCAGGCCGATGAACTGTTCTTTATCAGCGATACCGACCAGATCCAGCATCGACTGATTACAATCGAAGAATATACCTTCGCGGAAAATACCCAGACCATCTTTTGAGGCCCTGAAAACGGCCTCAAATCCGTTATCGTGTAAGCTGATGTCTTTCATTGAAAAATGTTCCGAAGCCGGATCGCTAAAAAAGAAGGCAGCCTGATTGCCGCCTCATACAAAAATTAGCAAAGATTGACCAGAGTGCCACCTGATATGCAGGTGAAATGAAGGACTATGCTTCCGGAATGCCGGTGCAATAATCCGGTAAGCCTGATACATTTCCCTTATTCATTTTAAAGACAATGCAGATAATACTATGCTCAACTGGCAATGCCTGACTTTCGGTGAGCTAACAACCACCCAACTGTACGCCCTGGTTCAGGCACGAATAAATGTGTTTGTCGTAGAGCAAAATTGTCCCTATCCTGAGCTGGATGATAAAGATACTCAGGCCGGTGTTCGTCACCTGCTTGGTTATGAGAACGGAGACATAGTCGCCTACGCCAGGTTGTTACCGCCCGGGCTCAGCTATCCTTCAGTCAGTATTGGCAGGGTGCTGACAACCAGCCAGTGTCGCGGTTCGGGACAGGGATACACTCTGATCGAAAAAGCATTAGCGTACTGCGCTGAATATTGGCCGGAGCAGGATATTGAAATCGGCGCACAGGAACATCTGGCAGGTTTCTACGGAAAATTCGGCTTTACGCCGACATCCACCATGTATCTGGAAGACGGTATTCCCCATATTGATATGAAACTCACCCGTTAAAGAAAGGAGCCTTACATGTCCGGTATTCAAAATTTTGAAGCCTTTGTGTTAGCCAGCATTATGCTGAACCTGATCCCCGGTCCGGACACTTTCTATATTCTGGGCAGAAGCATGGCGCAGGGTAAACGTACGGGTATTGCATCTGCACTGGGCATTTCTGCCGGTGCGGTTTGTCATACGCTGATGGCGGCGGTGGGTCTGTCTGCATTAATCACTGCCTCACCGGTTGCATTTACAGCCGTAAAATGGGCTGGTGCCGCTTACCTGGTGTATATGGGAATTAAAATGGTACTCACCCGTCAGTCGGGGTTGGGCGGTAACGGTCCGCTCACAGAGCAAAGTTTTGCGGGCGTATTTCGCCAGGGCCTGATAACCAACGCACTGAACCCGAAAGTTGCTTTGTTTTTCCTTGCTTTTCTGCCTCAGTTTATTGCACCTGACAGTACCAGTCACTTCACCAGCTTTCTGCTGCTGGGGCTGACTTTTGTCGTCACCAGTTCAGTGTATGGCCTTTGCCTGGCGACGGCATCAGCCTTTATCAGTAAAAAACTGCGGGAAAACCCGGCATACCTGAATTACTTAAACAAATTTACCGGCACATTACTGGTGGGTCTGGGTGTCAGGCTGGCACTGGATAAATAATCCGGCCGGGTATTTAAAGCGGTATTCAGAATCAAAAATAGCCACAGATGTGGCTATTTTTAGTTTTAATAAAGGCAGCGGGGCATTACACCACTTCGGCCATATTCCCTTTGCTTTCCAGCCAGGACTTTCTGTCACCGGAGCGCTTTTTAGCCAGCAACATATCCATCATCTCCAACATTTCAGTGCTGTCATCAATGGTAAGCTGGACTAACCGGCGGGTATTAGGATCCATGGTGGTTTCACGTAACTGGATAGGGTTCATTTCACCCAGACCTTTGAAGCGTTGCACGTTCACTTTGCCCCGCTTCTTCTCAGCTTCAATACGGTCCAGAATGCCCTGTTTTTCGCTTTCATCCAGGGCGTAAAACACTTCTTTACCCACATCGATGCGGAACAGCGGCGGCATGGCAACATACACATGACCGGCTTCTACCAGCGCACGGAAGTGACGGACGAACAAGGCACACAACAACGTGGCAATGTGCAGTCCATCGGAGTCAGCATCAGCCAGAATACAAATTTTCCCGTAGCGCAAACCGGATAAATCCGAAGAATCCGGGTCAATACCCAGTGCAACGGAAATATCGTGAATTTCCTGTGAACCCAGTACCTGAGAAGACTCGACTTCCCAGCTGTTCAGAATTTTTCCCCGCAGCGGCATAATGGCCTGGAACTCACGATCCCGCGCTTGCTTGGCAGAACCACCCGCGGAATCCCCTTCCACCAGAAACAGTTCTGAACGGGTAATATCCTGACCGGAGCAATCCGTGAGCTTACCGGGTAGTGCCGGGCCCTGCGTTACTTTCTTACGGGCTACTTTCTTATTCTGGCGCAGACGGCGCTGGGCGTTGTTAATACACATTTCCGCCAGGGCTTCTGCCACGTCAGTATGCTGGTTCAGCCATAAGCTGAAAGCATCCTTAACCACGCCGGACACAAACGCTGATGCCTGACGGCTGGATAAACGTTCTTTTGTCTGACCGGCAAACTGAGGGTCCTGCATCTTCGTTGATAAGATGTAAGCGCAGCGATCCCAGATATCATCAGGGGACAATTTAACACCGCGGGGCATCAGATTACGGAATTCACAAAATTCCCGCATAGACTCCAGCAGGCCCTGACGAAGACCGTTAACATGGGTACCGCCCTGAGCAGTAGGAATAAGGTTTACGTAACTCTCGGTGACCAGTTCGCCACCTTCAGGCAGCCACATGACAGCCCAGTCCGCAGCCTCGGCATTGCCGGAGAAGTTTCCGATAAAAGGCGTGTCTGCCGGCAGCGTTTCGAATTCCTGCACAGCCTGATACAAATAATCCCGCAAGCCGTCTTCAAAATACCACTCGGTGGTATCGCCGCTGACTTTATTGTCGAAGCGGATGCGCAGCCCCGGGCAAAGCACCGCTTTAGCACGTAAGTTGTGCACTAAGCGGGATACAGAAAACTTAGCAGAATCGAAATACTGAGGATCAGGCCAGAACCTTACACGGGTACCGGTATTCCGGCGACCGCAGGAGTCGATGACCCGTAACTCTTCCGCCTTTTCACCATTGGCAAAATCAATCTGATAGACGTTTGCGTCACGGCGGATAACCACTTCGACGCGGGTAGACAGAGCGTTAACAACAGAAATCCCTACCCCGTGCAAACCACCGGAAAAAGCATAGTTTTTATTGGAAAACTTACCGCCGGCATGAAGCTTGGTCATGATTAATTCCACACCGGACATTTTTTCTTCCGGGTGAATGTCTACCGGCATGCCCCGGCCATCATCAATAACTTCCAGCGACTGATCTTCATGCAGGATCACTTTGATATTCGTCGCATGTCCGGCCAGCGCCTCATCCACACTGTTATCGATAACTTCCTGACCGAGGTGATTGGGCCGCATCGTATCGGTGTACATGCCCGGACGGCGTTTAACCGGATCCAGGCCATTGAGGACTTCTATCGCTTCGGAATTATATTGATTAGACATAGTGCTGCTTATTCCAGGACGCTGTTTATTATAGGCACGGGCGTGCCACAGTTTTAAACGATGTTAGCAGGCATCAGTTATGTGAGCAATTGCCCGTTTGCGTCCGGCGGGCATCTGACGCAGACAGAGACGCTTTACCTTTGCCCGGAAAACTTCGTAATCTGATGACTCATTATTCAGGACGAAGAAAAAATAAAAATAACCGGGAGAAACCGTGAAATTTGCGCATCTAGCTTTGTTATCCACTCTTATTGTCACTTATGCCCCTGCCTCACAAGCATCATCGCCGGACGCTGCTGACTTTGAAGCTGCCGTGTCACTCAGGGAAAACTGGAAGACCCTGACCCGTGACATTGTTTTCCCCGCAGACTGGCAACCAGACAATGAAACATTCATTTACCGCAAAACAGTAGCCGGCGGCTTCACCTGGTTCAGTGAGTCCGTATCCGGTGGTAAGCCGGTGAAAGCGTTTGACCATGACATCATTGCCAGAGGGTTGTCGGCTGCCATGGGCAGTGACGTATTGCCATCAGATTTACCCTTGTCTCATGTCAATCTTGATAACGACAATGACACCCTGCATTTCAGTATGGACTATGAGAACTGGCAGTGCAGTTTGTCCCGCGCAGATTGCCATGCGCAGGAGTACGACCACTATCGCCCTAAAGCATTTGGCGTCGTGCGGGATTTAACCGTTTCGCTGGATGATATGGTGCCGGCTTCACCGGATGGTAAATACCGGGCCATGCAGGAAGGCTATAACCTGGTAATAAAAAACAGCAACGATGACATTGTTTATCAAACTTCAGACGGCTCTGCAGAAAATCAGTACGACATTGCTTCGGTAAAATGGTCCGGCGAAAATGACGCGCTGGTGGTCATCCGTTTTGTGCCGGGAGAAGCCCGGTATGTGACACGGGTGGTGGCAGCGCCTGAAAACCGCTTGCAGCCTGAGGTAGTTAAACAGCTCTACCCCAAGCCCGGTGACCGTGTTGATGCCGACCAGCCTGTACTGATTAACCTGACAACATCATCACAACAGGATGTGGCACGTTCGCTGACAGATCAGGCTTATATTATCAGCGGTATTTACTGGCATAACGATAACCGTGCATTTTCGTTTCACTACACCCGTCGCGGCCACCAGCAGGAGCGCATCATCACGGTGGATAAACAATCCGGCCGTGCAACCGTTGCCATTGAAGAGAACGCTGAGACCTTTATCAACCGCTGGCGGGGCTTTTATCACGATGTAAACAAGGCGGGCAAAGAGCGAATCTGGTTATCTGAGCGGGACGGCTATGCCCACCTCTATTTATATGACGGGGATAATGACAGCCAGCCGCAACAAATTACGCAGGGGAACTGGCCGGTGCGGGAAGTGGTGCATGTTGATGATGAAGCCCGCCAGATCTATTTTGCTGCCAGTGGCATGAATGAAGGCGAAGATCCCTACTTCATGCATTACTACCGGATCAATTTTGACGGTACGGCACTGACACCTCTTACCGGCGCGAAGGCAAATCACGAAGTGCGCTTCTCTGATGATATGCAGTGGTATGTGGATGTGTATTCCAGACCCGACCTGCCCAATGTGGCCGAACTCAGACGCACAAAAGATGGCAAGTTACTGCGCACACTGGCGAAGCCGGATATTTCCCGCCTGACCGCCGCCGGGTTTACTGCCCCGGACGTATTTGTGGCAAAAGGGCGGGATGATAAAACAGATATTTGGGGCCTGATTGTGAAACCGCAGAACTTCGATGCGACAAAGCAGTATCCGGTAATAGAAAATATCTACGCCGGCCCCCATGACAGTTTCGTGCCTAAAAGTTTCTGGCCGTTTGGCTACCATTCCGGCGGCGATAAAATCATTGGTATGCAGGCGCTGGCAAATCTGGGTTTCATTGTGGTGCAGATGGATGGCATGGGTACGGCAAACCGCTCGAAAGCCTTTCATGATGTGGCGTGGAAAAATCTTGGCGATTCAGGTTTTCCCGACCGGATAAAATGGCATAAAGCCGCTGCCGCTCAATATCTCTGGTATGATATTTCAAAAGGCGCAGGCATTTACGGTGCCTCTGCCGGCGGTCAGAGTACCCTTGGTGCGTTGGTGTTCCACCCTGAATTTTATACCACCGGCGTTGCCTACGCCGGTTGCTATGATAACCGCATGGATAAAATCAGCTGGAATGAATTGTGGATGGGCTACCCTGTTGATCAGAGCTATGTGGCCTCATCGGCGATGGAACATGCCGGGGATTTACAGGGCAACTTACTGATCATTAACGGCGAGCAGGACAGCAACGTAGATCCGGCGTCAACCATGCAGGTCGTCGATAAACTGGTAAAAGCCGGCAAAGATTTTGATTTGCTGATCATTCCGGGCGGAGAGCATTCTGCCGGGCGATCAACCGGCCCGGTAAACTATGTTCAGCGCAGACAATTCAGCTTTTTTGTAGAAAAGCTGCAACACAGCCCCCTGCCGGATTTTAATCAAGAAAGCGGAAAATAGCCGGCAGGTGTGTTTCAAAACCGGTAAAACTGTGGTCGCCGCCCTGCTCAATGATAAGTTCGCTGTCAGCGTACTTTTCTTCAGCCTGGCGGTAATCCAGGGTTTCATCACCGGTTTGCAGCAGTACCTTATAGCTCTCCGGTGCCGCTAAGCTTTCGCTGTCCATCGCCTTCAGTACCGCCATATCTTCCTGCACAATCTTAAACGGCTCACCGGTGTAAGGGTTGACATGCTCACCGACGTACTTAAGCAACAATTCGAATGGCTTTACCGCCGGATTGATTAAGACCGCTTTGCCGCCGTACTGCTCCACCAGCCAGGTAGACAAATAGCCTCCCATTGAGCTGCCTATGGCACGCAGACCCGTTTCTGTCAGTTGTGGATGGGCCTGAATATAGTCTGTCAGTTGCTGCCCCACCTGAGAAGGGTAATTCGACAGTTGCGGGATATGTAGCATGATATCCGGCCGGTGCTTTTCACACCAGGCAAGGGTTTGTTGCGCTTTTACTGATTTAGGTGAGCTTAGAAAGCCGTGCAGGTACAACACGTGAATCATTCAATTCTCCTGACTGAAGAGGTCCATTCGCCATCAGGCGACAACATAATTTCCCGGAATCCCGGGGGTAACGCAGCAGTGCCGAATTCAGGGCCTAACTGCCATTGCCAACAGGTCGACGGTACTGACAACACGGGTATTCCGGCGGCTTCATAACATAATCCGGCATGCACATGACCATGTATTGCCAGAGCGATACCGGTAGCGGACTCAAGCCAGGCCAGCAGATCCTGAGGATTTTCCAGGGCGTGTTTATCCATCCAGCTGCCGGTAGGCACAACGTGATGATGCAGTGCCAGTAAGTGAAAACAATCAGCGGTACTGTTGATATCTGCACTCACCGCCTGCAATTCTGCCGGCAGAATTTGTCCCCGTGCGCCCTGAAAACGGGTGTCGAGCCCGTGTACTTTCCAGTTTTTGATACACCAGGCGTTGCCGGCATGAAGAATGTGATCAGCGAATATGGCTTCAAAGTGAGCGTTGCTGTCATGATTTCCGGCTATGACCCGCCACTCACAGCCGGGCAGATACTGGTTCATCAGAGACAAAAAATGCCGGTAGCTTTCTTCGCTGTTATCGCCGCTCACATCGCCGGTAATTATCACATAGTCCGGCGATTCCCCGGCGGCACATTCAAGCACACGGCTCAATGACTGATAAGGATTTACACCGTATCCTGTCTGAGCATGATCGGCGAACAGGTGACAGTCGGAAAGTTGCAGCAGCCGCATTAAACCGGGGCCGATACCACAGGTTTATTTTTCAGACAAAACTGCAGCCATTCTGCAAGAAAGATATTAATCATCAATTTCTCATTGCGCTGGCGCATTTTGCTGTTGGGATAATCGTATGACGGGGCAAACGCGCCGGTGTTCTGGCTGGTGATGACTTCAGCCATTCTGGCATCGTGATACAACCTGACAGACATAGACGGTTTCAGATATTCCGGCGTGCCGGTACTGTTTTGAGAAACCGTCAGCGTGGTGGTGTAACGGGCAGCCTCATCAATGGTAATTTGATAAGTGAACTGCTCAGCCACGGAAAACCGGTAGACAAGCGATTCGGTATCACAGTCCGGCAGCAAACGCAGGAAACGGCTGTAGTTCAGTTCACACAGTGCCTGCATGCTGGGAAGATGTGGTACATATTTTCGCGTTGTCTGATTCAAACCTGACTCCAGTTTTTCAACAGTACTTTTTTATGCATGAAGAACCATTGTAGCGCAATTATGGTAGCAGCGTTGTCAATGCGGCCATTTTCCAGCCATTCAAGGGCGTCTTTTTCTGCTACACGGTGAACACGGATATCTTCTGACTCATGATCAAGGCCGTGAATACCGCTGGCGGTAGTGGCATCCGTGGTGGCCATAAAAATATGAATACGTTCCGTGGTGCCGCCCGGACTGGCTAGGTAACTGGTCGCTTTACTCAGTTGCCTGAGTACAATACCGGCTTCTTCTTCAGCTTCGCGGCAACACACATCCGCTTCGGTTTCACCTTCATCGATAATGCCGGCGATCACTTCAATTAACCAGGGGTTGTCACTGGTGGCCATTGCCCCTATCCGGATTTGCTCTATCAGTACGAATTCCTGCGTATCAGGATCGTAAGGCAGCACGGCAACGGCATGACCCCGTTCAAATATTTCACGGCGCACTGTATCGCTCCATCCACCGGCAAACAGCTTGTGTTTGAAGTCGTAACGCACCATTTTAAAAAAGCCCTGATACAGTGGCGTTTTTGCTTCAATCTTTATATCGTTTGAGTTAAACATCCCGATTTTTTTGCTCATTTACATTCACTCTCGCATGTAAAAGCCTTATGATACTGGTCAACTTGAAACCGGCTGTTTAATCACCATTTTGGTTTTCTGGTAAAAAGCCGTACTCAAGCTTACAGAGAAAAGCGGCGATAACATATTCTGTTACAGTTAAACACGCCCTGTTACCAGAACAGACTACCGGTTTACGGAGTGATTTCATACACTTCATAGCTTATGAGTCCAGTGGACCGTCAATAATTACAGGAAGGCACATTAATGAAACGAACACTCTTATCGTTGATGGTTGGATTAGGTATTACCGCAGGTGTTCCGGCAACGGCATTTGCAGACGACCTTTTGCAAGTATATCAGCAGTCACTGGCAAATGATCCGGTTGTAAATCAGGCCAAAGCGCAACGGGACGCTGCCTACTCCGGTATTACCATCAGCCGTGCCTCTTTACTGCCACAAATTTCAGGAACCGTAGGTTATACCACGTCTTCTGCTGAACGTGCCCAGTTTTTAGGCGAAGGTATCACCATGATCGACTCCGACAGTGATACCACCAGCTATGGCCTGAACCTTTCCATGTCATTATACGACCATGCCAACTGGGTAGGTCTGGACCGCGCGGAAAAAGTAGCAGAACAAAGTGACGCCACTCTGGCCTCTGCCATGCAGCAACTGATTGTACGGGTAACCACTGCCTATTTTGATGTGTTACGTGCAAAAGACAGTCTGGAATTTGTTAAAGCTCAGAAAAGTGCCATTGAACGTCAACTTGAACAAACCAAGCAACGTTTTGAAGTGGGCTTAACGGCGATCACTGACGTCCATGAAGCGCAAGCTAACTACGACAATACTATTGCTCAGGAAATTCAGGCAGAAAATGCTGTCGAGCTGGCACTTGAAGCACTTCGTGTAATTTCCGGTAAGTACCACGACAGACTGTACGAACTCAACACAGAGAACTTCTCTGCAACCATGCCACAACCGGCCACCCCGGATGAATGGCTGGAAACCGCCGAAGAGAAGAACTTATCGTTACTGGTTAACCGCCTGGCAATGGACATTGCGAAAGAAGACATTTCTTCTGCCCGTGCCGGTCACCTGCCAACACTGGATTTAACTGCGTCTGCAGGCAAGGACAAAACTCTCAGTACAACGACTGTAGGTAACGAAGTTATCGACAACACCACGCCTTACCTCGACAGCTACAGTGTTGGTGTGCAACTGAACGTACCAATCTTCCAGGGCCTGAGCGTATCGGGACAAACTGAGCAGGCGAAGTTTAACTACATTTCTGCCAGTCAGGATCTGGAACTGACCTATCGTCAGACTGTTCAGTCAGTACGCAGCTCGTTTAACGATGTGAAAGCATCGATGTCGACTATCCGCGCATTGGAACAGGCTGTGGTTTCTGCCCGCAGTGCACTTGAAGCCACTGAAGCCGGTTTCGATGTGGGTACCCGTACCATTGTTGACGTACTGGATAGTACGCAAAACCTGTTTGATGCCCGCCGGAATCTGGCTGGTGCCCGCTACGATTTCATTCAGGCGGTGGTTAACCTGAAACAGGCTGCCGGTACGCTGACAGCACAGGATATCGAAATGATTAACAAAGGTTTACGTCCGGCGGATGCCGAAAACAGTTAATTGTGAAGAGAAATGCAAAAGCCGTTTGCCCTGGCGGGCGAACGGCTTAATTAGATGGTCCGCCTCACCTCTAAGCTAGTCTTAGAGTTAGGCAATC
>NZ_CFHOXV010000017.1:0-77747 GCF_984505615.1 Alteromonas sp.
ATGGCAAAACCGTACCCAGCAGGCGCTGGAGTTACGTGCTTATGATCTGAGCAGTAAAAAACAGACCGTACTGATAGAAGAAAACAGTAATACCTGGGTGAACCTGAACGATGATTTGACCTTCCTGCCAGAGCGCAATCAGTTCATCTGGGCATCGGAGCGCGACGGCTACAAACATCTTTACCTGTATAACAATGATGGTTCTCTGGTAAAGCAGCTGACTAAAGGCAAATGGGTCGTGGATGAGCTTGAAGCCATCGATCCTGAAACGGGCAACATTTACTTTACCGGCAGGAAAGACACGCCTCTTGAGCGTCACTTATACAGTGTTTCAATTGATGATGGTGACATTCAGCGTATCTCAGAGAAAGACGGCTACCACAGCATCACTTTCTCTTCCGACGCCTCGATTTATGTAGACAGCATGTCAACGGTGAATCACCCTGCACAGGTGAGTCTGCACAAAGCCGGTGGCGAACAAATTACCTGGCTTGAAGAGAATGCTGTAGACGAAAATCATCCTCTCAGTGCCTACATGGACAGCTGGACAAAACCCGAATTCGGCACCATTACCACTGACGATGGCGCAGAGCTTTACTATCGTCTGTACAAGCCGGAAAACCTGGAAAAGAAGCACCCTGTCATTGTTTATCTTTACGGCGGACCACATGCACAGGTTGTGACTAACAGCTGGGGCGGAAACCGCGGTCTGCTGATGCAATATTGGGTAGACCAGGGCTATGTGGTTTTCAGCATCGATAACCGTGGCTCAAACTACCGCGGTAAAGCCTTCGAAGATCCTATTTTCAAGAAAATGGGAACGGTAGAAGTGGATGACCAGGTGGCGGGTGTGAAATTCCTGCGTACACTGCCGTATGTTGATGCAGACCGCATCGGTGTTCATGGCCACAGCTATGGCGGCTACATGACACTGATGTCGATGTTCAAAGCCGGTGACTACTTCGCTGCCGGTGTCTCCGGTGCGCCTGTCACCGACTGGCGCTTGTACGACACGCATTACACTGAACGCTACATGGGTAATCCGAAAACTGATGATGATGCTTACACAGCCTCCAGCGTCTTTCCTTACGCGAAAGACTTAAAAGGCGATTTGCTGATTTACCACGGTATGGCAGACGACAACGTACTGTTTACCCACAGCACTAAACTGTACAAGCATCTTCAGGATATGGCTATCCCATTTGAAACCATGGATTACCCGGGTAAGAAACACAGTATCCGCGGCAAAGAAACCGGTATTCACCTGTACAAGACCATCACCAACTTCTTTAACCGTAATCTGCATCCTTCGAAAGCGGATTAAACGAAAAACGGGCTGCGATTGCAGCCCGTTTTGATTTCCATGCAGTCCGGATTTAACCGAACATCTGATTAGCCAGTGCGTTCTGTACGCCCTGTGCGGCATTTTTGCTCAGCTCAATTTCAACTGGTGCATCCTGACCCGACACCCAGATTTTCAATTCAGAATCCGTATCGAAGTGTCCCGCCGTTTCCACTACAAACTGGGTAATGGATTTGTAGGGAATTGAATGGTAATTCACTTTGCGGCCTGTCAGCCCTTGCTTATCAATAAGGATCATACGCCCTGATGTGAAGACGATTAAGTCTCTGACAAGTTTGTAAGCACTTACAACAGATTCACCTGCGCCCAGTACCGGTGCTAATTCTTCAGCCACAGCCTGCGCATCAGTTTCACTGGCATTACCTAACAACGCATCAAACAATCCCATGGGTTCTCCTTAAAATGACGTTTATGCCCGAAACAGATTAACATTATCACGGGTATGCAGACGATTCATCAATGGTAGTGGTTTACCCAGAGCAAAACCCTGACCGTAATCGACGTTCAATTCCCGCAATGCATCACAGGTAGCCTGGTCAGTAACGAACTCAGCGATGGTTTTCTTGCCCATACTTTGCGCGATAGCACTGATCGCTTTCACCGTTTCATGGTCGATACTGTCTCTGGCCATATTTTTCACAAAGGAGCCGTCAATTTTCACAAAATCGACTTCCAGATTTTTCAGATAGGTAAACGATGACATCCCTGCACCGAAATCATCCAGTGCAAACAGGCAACCTTTACTACGTAAAGTCTCAATGAAATGTCTGGCTGCATTAATATTGGTTACTGCGGCAGTTTCCGTTATTTCAAAGCAGATTTTGTGTGCAGGCACTGTTGATCGCATTACCCTGTCTACGATACCCGCGAGCCTCGACGGGTCGCCCAATGTCAGGCCGGACAAATTAATTGCCACTTTACCCAGTCTTTCCAGGTGAGCAGGATGTGCTTCCAGTACAGACAAAGTGCGGTCAACCACCCAGCCGTCAACCTGATTCATCAGACCATGTCTTTCAGCCAGCGGAATGAACAATGCGGGACTAATCAGCCCGCCTTTACCATCCGGCAGCCTGAGCAATATTTCGTAGTGTTCCAGCGCCTGCTCTTCTTTGTGCATTGGCACTATGGACTGACTGTGCAATTCAAACAGCCCGTGCTGGATCGCCCGTTGCAGTGCATGCAACACACTGCTTTCTTTATTCAGCCCGCTTCCGCAGCCATCAGGCTGATGCACCACATAGCGGTTGCGGCCCAGAAAAGCAATATTGCCGGTTTCGACAATTGAACCGTCATCAGCAAAATCACCGGCTTCCAGTAAATGTGCATCAATATCGCGGATCATGAAATTAAACTGAGGCCCAACCAGCTCGCCGACCATGGCGTCAAGAATTTCACTGACATCGAAAGTGGCTACCAGGAAACCCAGTTCAGGCTCCTGCGTACTGATGGCGCGGGCGTATACTAAGAAATAATGGCCACTTGTCTGCGACCGCACCAGCATACTATGAAAATCATCAGACAGGCGAAGTGAAGGGAGCCTTAGCGGCAACTCTTTCCTTTCAGGCTTTGAAAAGCCGGCAGCTTCTGCCCCCTGCCCTTCCGGAATAGTCATCCAGCTGATCTTTCCGTTTCTGTCTGTCACAGACAATGACGTATAGCCGTGCTGAATATTCATCAGCGACACAGCCTGAACGTTGAACCAGTCAATTTCATTGGGAGAGAAAGCAGGCCAGGTCTGCATCAGACTGATCATTGCCTGACGACGCTCTGCAGAAAACAGCTCAAAACTGTTTTTCAGTTGACTGGCATCACATCACTACCCGGCTATGTTGAAACCGGGAAAAATACTACAAAAGTATGAAGTTTTTATTAAGTCGCAGCATCACAGAAACAGTGATAGTGTAGAAGGTTGAAATAGCGAAGACTATCAAGGAACAAAAGTGACAGATATCCGCCTTCCCACCTTTGATGACGTGCATGCAGCGTCATTACGGCTTAAGGGAAAAGTAAGCCGCACACCTCTGCTGGAATCCTCATTATTAAACCGCTGGCTGGGTCAGCGTATTTTGTTTAAAGCAGAATGCCTGCAAACTACCGGCGCATTTAAAATGCGCGGTGCAACAAACTTTATCAGCAAGCTGGCAGAGCAAAATGCTCTCCCTTCACGCATTGTGGCAAACAGTTCAGGTAACCATGCCCAGGCCGTGGCTTATGCTGCTGCACAACTAAATATTCCGGCAACGATTTACTCCACCGAAAATATCTCTGCGGTAAAAGCCGCTGCGACTAAAAGCTATGGCGCGACACTGGCGTTGTACCCCACCCGGCCTGAAGCCGATGCAGCGGTGGCCGAAGCGGCAAAAGAAGAAGGAACTGTGTGG
Source organism: Alteromonas sp. (assembly GCF_984505615.1). Taxonomy (NCBI): domain Bacteria; kingdom Pseudomonadati; phylum Pseudomonadota; class Gammaproteobacteria; order Alteromonadales; family Alteromonadaceae; genus Alteromonas; species Alteromonas sp. Next base: position 3,745 of record NZ_CFHOXV010000017.1, read on the forward strand.
ATCCCGCCCTTTGATCATCCGGATATTATCGCCGGTCAGGGCACAGCATGTATGGAAGCGCTGGAAGATGCCGGTAAAGTGGATGCCGTATTTGCGCCTTGCGGCGGCGGTGGCCTTATCAGCGGCACCTTGCTTGCTGCCAGAGCCCTGCAACCGGATGCCAAAGTCATCGGCGCTGAACCTCAGGCAGCCAACGATGCATCACGTTCTCTGCAAAGCGGTATTATTGAGTCACTACCGGGGCCGGCAAATACACTGGCAGACGGTGCGGCCACACCTTCAGTTGGCTTGCATACCTTCCCCCTTTTACAGCAACTGGATGACTTTTACGAAGTTGATGAAATCCAGATTGCCTACTGGACCCAGTGGTTACAACATTTGCTGAAACTACATGTAGAACCCACCAGTGCCATGAGCATGGCAGCGGTAACCTCTTGGGCACTGGAAGCGCCAAAAGGCCAGACCGCCCTGGTAATACTCACCGGCGGGAATATCAGCCAGCAGAGCATGCAAAAAATCTGGGCGACAGACTATTTACTTCAGCCACCTAATCTAACTGAACAGGAGCAGGACTAAGCCATGTCATTGTTTAAACGTTCATTACGGTGGAGTGCCGCCGTATTGCTTACTGCCTCATTTAACTCCCTTGCCGGCACGACATTAATCAATAATATCAGCGGCTATACCCTGAATAAAAAAGGCGAGCTGATCGCCTTTTCTTCTGTGCTGATAGAAAACGGCAAAGTGAAAAAACTGGACCCGGAATCTCCCCGCGCCGACGCAGTAGTAGATGGTCACAACAATGTCTTACTGCCCGGTCTTATTGATGCCCACGGTCATCTGCTTGGCCTTGGCAGCAGTTTACTGGAAGTGGATGTACGTGAGAGTAAAAGTGCGCAGGATGCGGCTAAGCTGGCTGCTGCCTACGCATTTGCCAATCCGGAACAGCGCTGGATCACTGGCAGTGGCTGGAATCAGGAAATGTGGCCGGATCGCAGCTTCCCGGACGCAGGCATTCTGGATAAAGCAATCCCGCGTCGCCCGGTGTGGCTGACCAGAGTTGATGCCCATGCAGGCTGGGCCAATTCAGCCGCATTAAAACTGGCCGGTATTACCCGCGACACACCAGACCCGGTGGGCGGAAAAATTATGCGTGATGCTGATGGTAATCCCTCAGGCGTGCTGATTGATAATGCTATGGGACTGATGGAAAAGGTGATGCCTGCCCCGGGCGCAGAACTTTACCATCAGCAACTAAATGCCGCCGGTCAGCATTTACTGTCTGTGGGTATTACCGCCATGCATGATGCCGGTGTACCTCATCAGGTTTACGATTTTTATCTGGCCCGTGCAGCAGAACAATCGTTGCCGGTCCGTATTTACGCCATGGTCAGTGCTACAGACAAGGACCTGGACGCCATGCTGGATAACGGACCGGTGCGCAGCAGTGATGATTTTCTGTTTATCCGCAGTGTAAAGGCTTATGGTGACGGCGCTCTCGGAAGCCGTGGTGCGGCTTTGCTGGCTCCCTATACCGACGATCCGCATCAGACAGGTTTACTGCTTACCCAGCCTGAAGAAATGGCTCCCCTGTTCAGTAAAGTCATGAACGCCGGATTTCAACTTAACTTTCACGCCATTGGCGACCGCGCAAACCGTATGGCGCTGGATCAATTTGAAAAGGAAATGAAAAAACATCCTGATGCTGACTTCAGAAACCGTATTGAACATGCTCAGGTGATTCATCCCGACGATCTGCCCCGGTTTGCGGAGCTGGGTGTACTGCCTTCCATGCAGCCCACCCACGCTACCAGCGATAAGAACATGGCAGAAGACCGCCTCGGAAAGGATCGCATGGCCGGTGCATATGCGTGGAAGACTTTGCTGGATTCAGGGATCCCCATTCCACTGGGTTCAGACTTTCCTGTAGAGCTGGCCAATCCGTTTTACGGTATTCATGCTGCCGTTACCCGTCAGGACAGAAACAACCAGCCGGTAAAGGGCTGGTATGCTCACGAAGCGATGACCGTTCAGCAGGCTTTCAGAGGCTTTACGCTGGATGCTGCCTACGCCGCGCATATGGAAGACAGTCTGGGTACGCTGACCCCTGGGAAATGGGCTGACTTTATTCTTGTGGATCAGGATATATTCGATGTGGATCCGAAAGATATCTGGCGCACCCGGGTGCTGCAGACCTGGACAGCCGGAATTAAGGTATTTGATGCTGAGCGCAACCAGTAACAGCCAAAACAGCGGATACAAGTAATTCAAAAGGGACGCTTTGCGCCCCTTTTGTGATTTTATTCTACCGGATGATTAATCCCGGTCCTGTTCTTCAATATGTTTGAAACGGGGAACCGTTTCTCCGTTCACTTCCACCTGCTCAGTGAACATGGTCAGCGGACGGACCCAAAGCCCTTTTTCACCATATTCCGACCGGTACACCACCAATTCCGATTCATCTTCCGAGTGTTTGGCCACACCGATGACAGTATAAAAGTTGCCTTTGTAGTGTTGATACGTTCCGGGCACAACCGACTTTGACATATTATTCATCCTCCAGTGGCAATAGCAGCTGCTCTGCCGGCAAACCGCCGGCTAATCCAATGTGAATGCCCACCAGCCTGACACCCCGGCCTCTGGCCCGCTGCCACGCTTCATCCAGCAATTCATAAAAAAATGCTTCTTCGATATCGTGATGACGGTGCTCAACGGTGGTTTGCTGGAAGTCCTGAAACTTGAGCTTCACGCCCTGAGATTTTATCAGACATTTCCGTTCACCGGTCTTTTTTAAATGCCCTTCAATGCGTTGCTGCATCTTCTCCCACAGTACAGGCAGTACCGCCTTGCATTCATCAAGTGTATGCAAATCGCTGCTGAAGGTACGTTCCACTCCGATTGATTTTCTTACCCGGCTGACATTGACATCCCGCTCATCCACACCGTGAGCACGGTTCCACAGCACTGAACCGAATTTCCCCAGCTCTTTCTGCAGACGTTCAAAGGGATATTGCCGGACATCATTACAGGTAGTCAGGCCCAGACGCTGCAACTTCTGCTGTGTGACTTTGCCCACGCCGGGAATTTTTGACAGCGACATATTTCTGACAAATGCATCCAACTTATCCGGTGTGATCACACATAACCCGTCCGGTTTATTTTCGTCACTGGCTACCTTAGCCACGAATTTGCATGATGCCACACCAGCCGAGGCAGTCAGATTCAGTTCTTCTTTAATTCGCCGGCGGATATCCTGTGCTATGAGTGTGGCGCTGCCGTTAAACAAAGTGGTGTGAGTGACATCCAGATAGGCTTCATCCAGAGATAAAGGCTCGATGAGGTCGGTATAGTCATTGAAAATTTCACGGATACGCTGACTCTCGCGGACGTACATATCCATTCTGCCGGGTACAAGAATAAGCTCAGGGCACAAACGCTTTGCGTATGCTGTTGCCATGGCAGAGCGCACGCCAAATTTTCTTGCCGGATAGTTACACGTTGATATCACGCCACGGCGATCAGCGCTGCCGCCAATCGCTATGGGCTTATTGATCAATGACGGATTGTCGCGCATTTCAACTGCAGCGTAAAAGCAATCCATATCAACGTGAATAATCTTTCGCACTCTGCCACCACACTGTATATATGAACAGCATTTTAGCGGATTATGTCAACTATGCCAGTGCAAAGTTCAACACTGAATAAAAGGTCAAAATATTGCAAAAAGTTAATACAACAGGATTGTAAAACATTATTGAAAAGATACACTGGTTATAAGCGTAAAATTTAACCATTCATCAGGGAGGATGTCATGGCTGCTTTTTTACCCGCCTTTGAAAAAATGATTGATAACGAAGGGGGCTATACACTTCATCGTGTGGAGGGTGATCGCGGTGGTGCTACCTATGCCGGTATAGCCCGCAATTTTCATCCTGACTGGGAAGGCTGGCCACTACTTGATGCCGGCGTGCCCGACAGTCAACTGATGCCCCATGTCGCAGCGTTCTACCAACAGCACTTTTGGGAACGGATCCGCGGAGACTTTATTGATTCTCAACGTGTAGCTGAAACCCTCTTTGATTTCGCCGTTAATGCCGGCCTGTCTGCAGCGTCGAAACTGACTCAGGAAGTTGCTGATGTGTACGTTGACGGGATCATCGGTACGAAATCCTTAAAGGCCATCAACAACATGCCACCGGAAGTATTTCTGCATGGCTATGCACTCAAGAAAGTCGCCCGTTATGCGGAAATTGTTAATCATAATCCCTCGCAGGCAAAGTTCCTTCTTGGCTGGATAAACCGGACGCTGAAAGGTATTGCATAGCAAACCTTTCCGGCTCCGCCCCGGACACGCCAACGTACCTCCTCCTGATTACATCTTTACACAAAATTTAAGTTGGATTTCGGGATAAATTTGTTTTTATTTATCTTTTTCTTAACTTAAATTTTAGTCAGTTTTTGTTTCTTCGCTGCCCGTCATGTCTGGCCGGCATACCAATACCCCCGTTTTTTATACGTATTAAATGCCATTCATAGTTATACGGCTATATGCGTAACTCACGATAGACTTAAGTAGTATGGATTTCGAGCTGCAGAAAAAAGCAGCGTTTACAACGTTTGTGCATAGCCGGTTTATTTCTCCTGAATGACAAGCTGACGGAACAGTTTTTGTCATCACTAAAGCAGGTAAACCGATGTGTACAGACCCGGTAAAAATACCCCGTAGTAACACGCCACAGAGCGGGAGGGGATAACAACAAGACAGGAAAAAATAATGTCCATATTACGCACATTACCATCCAAATCGTTACTCGCTACATCGTTAAGTTTAATCACATTAACCGCTACTGCAGCGTCTGCCGTCAACGGGCCGGTCAGTGTTTCCCCTGAACCACTTACCTTTGAGCAGTTAAAGAACCTGCGCCAGGATCTGCGTTTACAGGAAAGCAATGAACGCTACATTGTCACCTTTAAAAATGGTAAAGGCGCAATGGCGGGCAAAGGCAGCATTAATGCCAGTGACAAGGCGCTGGATGTGGCATCAGTGAAATCTGCCATACAACAGGCAGGTGGCAAGACACTTAAAGTGATGGAACGCCATGGCATGGCTGTCGTCACATTAAATAAGAAAGCACTCAACGCCCTGCGCAAGAGTAAGGACGTTGATATCGCCCCTGATCCGGTGCGGGAGTTAATGGCCCAGTCCACGCCATATGGTTACACCATGGTACAGGCGAATCAGCTGATCCAGTCTGATACCAGCGCCCGCAAAGTCTGTATTATTGATACCGGTTATAATCTGGGTCATCCGGATTTACCGGGCACCAATGACGGGGTTACCGGAATTGGCAATAACAGTGCAGTGGGTAACTGGTATAACGATGGCAACGGCCACGGAACGCATGTTGCCGGTACGATTGCCGCCTATGACAATTCAGAGGGTGTGATCGGTGTCTATCCCGGTGCCAGCCTGCATATTGTGAAAATATTCAACGACAACGGTGACTGGACTTACGCCTCTGACATCATTACTGCTATCGACCAGTGTCAGGATGCCGGCGCTGATGTGGTTAACATGAGTTTAGGGGGCTCAGGCTCGTCTTCGGCAGAAGCGTCTGCCATGCAGGGTTTCACAGACGATAACATGCTGCTGGTCGCCGCAGCCGGTAACGCCGGCAACAGTTCACTGTCTTACCCTGCCTCCTACGATGCCGTAGTATCTGTTGCAGCCGTTGATTCCGGTAAAAACCGCGCCAGCTATTCACAGTACAACTCGCAGGTGGAAATTGCCGGCCCCGGCAGTTCAGTCTACTCCACCTATCCGGACAGCACCTACGCCACCCTCAGCGGCACATCTATGGCCACGCCACACGTTGCCGGTGCAGCGGCCCTGGTCTGGAGCTTTCATCCCCAGTGCAGCGCTACGCAGATTAGAAACGCGTTAAATGCCACCGCAGAAGATCGTGGCAGTTCAGGCAGAGATAACCAGTACGGTTACGGCATTGTGCGGGTAGCGGAAGCAAACAGCTACCTGAACAACAACGGTTGTGATGGCAGCGGTAACGGCGGTGGAGACCCGACCGATCCGGGTGTGGAACCGGTATCAGGACAATTAACAGGATTATCAGGTTCACGGTCATCCTGGGATCGCTACACCTGGGATATCCCGGCTGGCGTTTCCACGATGACAATTCAAATCTCCGGCGGCAGTGGTGATGCCGATCTGTATGTGAGATACGGCAGCCAGCCTTCCACATCGGCCTATGATTGTCGTCCTTACAAGAACGGCAACAGTGAGGTGTGCACGTTTACTGCACCGGCTGACGGCACCTGGCATATCGGCCTGAGAGCTTACAGCACTTACAGCAACGTAACGTTAAGTTACAGCTACGAGTAGAAACAAAAATGGCCGGACATTCGTCCGGCCATTTTCATCATCACAGAGTGTATGCTGATAAACCTGAGTATTTACAGGATCTGGTTATCCTTCCACTCAGCAATTTTCTTCTGTCTGGCTTCTTCACGTTCCAGGCGCATTTTCTTACGGTCACACGGCTCAGGACAATCACAGGCTTTCTCAATACCCAGTGCGCCTAAACCGCCACAACTGCCGGAAATGGACTTCTTCTGGATCAGATAACCCACAGCCATTGCCAGTACCATGGCAAGAAAAAACACAAACGCGAGGATAAATGTAGACATCATCGTCTCCTAATTCTTAACTTCAACCATAGTATCAAACTCAGGAGATGCATACTCCTCAAAGCCATCTGCTGTGCGACGAATTAAGAAAACGGCAAGATGTTCTTTCTCCGCCAGCGCTTTGGCTTCATCCCACCCCATCACATTAAACGCAGTGGCAAGGCCATCTGCAGTCATAGACGACGGGTCCACCACCGTTACCGACACCAGATTATGAGTAATGGGTTTACCGGTACGGGGATCAATCAGATGCGAATAACGCTTACCGTCCATTTCATAGTAATTACGGTAATCCCCTGAGGTGGCAATGGCATTCGTACCAATAGAGACAATTTTCTGCACCGAGCGTTCCGTTGAGACCGGCTTCTCAATGGCTATTAACCATTCCTCACCATTCCCCCGTTCGCCTTTAACACGCATTTCACCGCCGATTTCCACCAGGTAGTTGTGCAGATCATGCTTTTCCATAATCGCAGCAACCTGGTCTACACCGTAGCCTTTGGCAATAGTCGACAGGTCGACATAAACCATTGGATGCGTTTTCTTCAGACCCTGTTCTGAAATACTGATTTTATCCAGCCCGACATACTCACGGACTTCAGAAATCTGCTCTTCAGATGGCACCTTTTCAGGACGTTTGTTCGGACCAAAGCCCCACAAATTCACCAGCGGTCCCACTGTTACGTCCAGCACGTTATGACTCAGCTTACCGAGCCTGATAGCTTCAGTCACCACCAGTGAAGTTTCGTCACTTAACGGAAATGGCGTGGTGTAACGATTCTGGTTAAAACGGGATAATTCTGATGTGGGGTCATAGGTCGACATAAGTTTATTAATTTCTACTAACCGGGCATCAATAGCCTCTTGCAGACCATCAACCTGACCACGATCATCCACCACATACTTAACATTGTATGTGGTGCCCATGGTATTTCCGTGTAAATGCACAACCTGTTTGGCTTCCTCACCACAGGCACTAAGAAAGAGTACAACGAAAGCAAGTACACTAAAACGCAGATACTGATTAATCACTTCTTATCCTTATCTATTAAAAAAGGGGGCGATGCCCCCTTTTTCAATTATACCGTTTGCTGATTAACCACCAAAGTCATCAAGCAGGATATTTTCGTCTTCTACCCCAAGATCTTTCAGCATGTTGATAACAGCTGCGTTCATCATGGGAGGACCACACATGTAGAATTCACAATCTTCCGGAGCAGGGTGATCTTTCAGATAGTTCTCAAGCAAGACATTGTGGATGAAACCGGTATAGCCATCCCAGTTGTCTTCAGGTTGAGGGTCAGAAAGTGCAACATGCCATTCGAAGTTGTCATTCTCGGCAGCCAGCTCATCGAAATCTTCAACATAGAACATTTCGCGCAGTGAACGGGCACCGTACCAGAATGTGATCTTACGATCGGTTTTCAGACGACGAAGCTGGTCGAAGATGTGTGAACGCATAGGTGCCATACCTGCACCACCGCCAACAAACACCATTTCTGCGTCAGTTTCTTTCGCGAAGAACTCACCGAACGGACCAGAAATCGTTGCTTTATCACCTTCTTTCAGGCTCCAGATGTACGAAGACATTTTACCGGCAGGCAGAGTCAGGTTATTAGGCGGCGGCGTAGCAATACGCACGTTCAGCATAATAATACCTTCTTCTTCCGGGTAGTTCGCCATGGAGTAAGCACGGATAGTTTCCTCGTCGACTTTAGACTCGATGTCAAAGAAACCAAAGCGCTCCCAGTCACCACGGAACTTCTCAGGAATGTCGTAATCTTTGTATTTCACGTGATGGGGTGGCGCCTCAATCTGAATGTAACCACCGGCACGGAAAGGTACGCTTTCACCGTTAGGAATTTTAAGCTTAAGCTCTTTGATGAACGTGGCTTTGTTGTCGTTAGAAATAACTTCACAATCCCACTTTTTAACACCGAAGATTTCTTCTTCCAGTTCAATTTTCATGTCCTGCTTGATAGCAACCTGACATGATAAACGACAACCTTCACGGGCTTCACGCTTAGTGATGTGATCAAGCTCAGTTGGCAGAATTTCACCGCCACCTTCTTTGATGTCTACACGGCACTGACCACAAGAACCACCACCACCACATGCTGATGATACGAAAATACCCGCTTCAGCAAGTGCGCCCAGCAGTTTACCGCCTGGCTGTGTAGTAATCGCTTTCTCAGGATCATCGTTGATCATGATAGTCACGTCACCGCTTGGTACTAACTTAGATTTGGCAAACATGATAATAAATACCAGTGCCAGAACGATGACAATGAACATGCCAACGCCAAGTAACATTTCTATACTCATTTATATGCTCCTTTGCGTTATTACAGTGCGATACCAGTGAAAGACTGGAAGCCTAACGCCATCAGACCTGCGATCATGAACACAGAGCCCAGACCACGTACACCATCTGGCATATCAGCATATTTCAGTTTTTCACGAACAGCGGCCAGCAGAACGATAGCTAATGCCCAGCCCATACCACTACCCACACCGTAGACAATACTCTCAGTGAAGTTGTACTCACGTTGAACCGCGAATGCCACACCACCGAAGATTGCACAGTTAACTGTGATTAGCGGAAGGAAGATACCCAGAGCGTTGTATAACGCAGGGAAAAACTTATCTAACGCCATTTCCAGAATCTGTACTAACGCAGCGATAACGCCGATAAACGTCAGGAAGTTCAGGAAGCTTAAGTCTGCATCAGGGAAACCGGCCCATGCCAGCGCGCCCGGAGCAAGAATGTTTACATAGATAACCTGGTTTACCGGTACAGAGATACCCAGTACCACAATAACGGCTACACCCAGACCCATCGCTGTTTTTACTTTCTTAGATACGGCCAGAAACGTACACATACCCAGGAACAACGACAGCGCCATGTTCTCGATAAAAATCGAGCGAACGAATAAAGACAGATAATGTTCCACGAATTACTCCTTAGGCTCGACTTGTTCCGGACGGAAAGTACGGATAATCCATACCATGCCACCGATCAGGAAGAATGAGCTGAATGGCAGGATCAACAGGCCATTGCCCTGATACCAGCCACCGTTTTGTACCAGCGGCAGAATTTCGAAACCAAGGATGGTGCCGAAGCCGAACAGCTCTTTAACTGTACCGATACAAATCAGAATGAAAGAGTAACCCAAACCATTACCAATACCGTCCAGGAAGCTCATCAGCGGAGGACTCTTCATCGCATACGCTTCTGCACGACCCATTACGATACAGTTGGTAATAATCAGACCAACGAATACTGAGAGCTGTTTGGATACCTCGTAAGAGTAAGCCTTCAGGATTTGGTCTACCACGATTACCAGAGAAGCGATGATGGTCATCTGAATGATGATACGTACGCTTGACGGAATCTGGTTACGGATTGCCGAGATAAACAGGTTAGAGAACGCCACAACGCTTGTCAGCGCCAGCGACATAACCAAAGCTGTTTCCAGCTTAGTTGTAATCGCCAGTGCAGAACAGATACCCAGTACCTGCAGGGCGATCGGGTTGTTGTCTAAAATCGGTCCAAAGAGGACCTTTTTCATTTCTTTAGTGTCAGCCACGATAAGACCCCTTTATGAACGCCATGCTTGTTTCTTAAGGAACGGACCGAAGCCCTGCTCGCCTACCCAGTACTGAATTGTGTTTTCAACACCATTACTGGTCAGGGTTGCGCCGGAAAGTGCATCTACAGAGTAAGGATTATCAGGGTTAGCATTTTTCTTAACCTCGATAGCAACATCGCCGTTTTCATACAGCTTCTTGCCATCCCACTTTGCCTGCCATGCAGGGTTTTGCACTTCACCGCCAAGTCCCGGCGTTTCTTTCTGCTGGTAGTAAATCAGTTCTTTCACAGTTTCACCGTCGGCATCAACTGCCAGGAAACCATACATCAGATCCCACAGACCGCTACCGTGTACCGGCAGGATCACGCGGGTAACTTCACCGGCGTCATTGTGCACCAGATAGACACTGGCAACATTAGGACGACGTTGGAAGCCAACATTGCTGTTTACCACTTTCGTGCTTGTCTCAGTTACTTTTGCAGCTTTGTACATGTCGAAATCAGGTGAAGGCATTTCAGTGAATTCACCAGAGTCTAAGTCGACAAAACGGCGCTCAACAAACTCATCAAATTTTGCATTGATGGTGTCGTTGCTCATGCCAGTCTCATACAGACCTGCAGCAGTAAGAATGTTTGTTTGCTTATCCAATTGAGCGTTTGTTTGTTGCAGTGAACGCAGACCAACAGCCGCACCCGACACAACAATTGAACAAACCAGACAGACGGCAACTACTACGCCAACTGTTTTTCCTAAAGATTCTTTCTTAGCCGACACGAGCTACCCTCCGCTTGATATTGCTTTGCGCGACGAAATAGTCGAACAGTGGCGCCCACAGGTTGGCAAACAGAATGGCCAACATTACACCTTCTGGGAAGGCAGGGTTGAGGACGCGGATCAGTACCGTCATGAAACCAATGAAGATACCGTATGCCCACTTACCTTTATTGGTAAACGACGCTGATACAGGGTCAGTTGCCATGAAGAACATACCAAAGGCAAGACCACCTACAACGAAGTGCCAGTGAGCAGGCATTGCAAACATCGGGTTAGTGTCGCTGCCAATCATGTTAAGCAGAGTAGCAAAGAAGGCTACACCTACTGCAACACCGGCAACAATACGCCAGCTTGCAATTCGCATATACATGATGAACAGACCACCAATCATGATAGCCAGTGCAGATACTTCACCCGCAGAACCTGAAATGGTTCCGATGAAGCTGTTCATCCACTGATCCATGTTGCTGTAATCTAAGTTACCGGAAGCCGCCTGGCTTAAAGATGTAGCACCTGAGAAACCATCGGCTGCTACCCATACCTGGTCACCTGAAATTTGTGCAGGGTACGCAAAGTATAAGAAAGCACGGCCAGACAGTGCAGGGTTAAGGAAGTTACGGCCAGTACCACCAAAGACTTCTTTAGCGATAACAACACCAAAAGTAATACCCAGAGCAACCTGCCATAATGGAATCGTTGCGGGCAGTGTCAGTGCGAACAGAACAGAAGTAACAAAGAAACCTTCGTTAACTTCGTGCTTACGAACTGATGCAAAAAGGACTTCCCAGAAACCACCTACAGCGAATGTTACTGCGTAAATGGGTAACCAGAAGCAGGCACCGTAGAAGAACAGGCCTAATCCGCCGGCACTGGCCAAATCACCACCTAATGCAGTGAAAATAGCAGCCTGCCAGCTGTCTGGTACAGTTGCACCGGCACCCAGCGCGTCTTGCGCTTGCAATCCGATGTTGTACATACCGAAGAACATGGCCGGGAATGTTGCCATCCATACCATGATCATAATACGTTTCAGGTCGATGCTGTCACGAACATGAGTACCGGCTTTGTTTACTTTACCGGGGGTATAAAAAATCGTTGCCGCTGCTTCATACAGTGCATACCACTTTTCATACTTACCACCCGGTTCAAAATCCGGCTCGATTTTTTCCAGATACGCTTTCAAACCCATGACTTAACCCTCTTTCTCAATGGTGGTTAAACAACTGCGCAGGATTGGACCGTAGCTGTATTTGCCCGGGCACACGTAAGTACACAGAGCTAAATCTTCTTCGTCCAATTCAAGGCAACCCATTGCCTGAGCACTGTCCGTATCGCCCGCAATCAAATCACGTAACAACAGTGTAGGAAGAATATCTAATGGCATAACACGCTCATAGTTACCGATTGGTACCATCGAACGCTCTGAACCATTAGTGGTGGTTGTCATGTCGTAATCTTTCGACGACAGGTGACCTAAATAAGCACGGGTTACAGAGTGCTTATCAGAACCCGGCGTGATCCAGCCGAGGAATTTCTTCTCACGACCTTCTTTTAACGCTGAAACCTGTAAGTGATAACGGCCTAAGAAACCGTGAACACCTTGCGCTGTAGTACCGTTCAGGACAGAACCTGACACTGTACGTACTTCACCATCAACCAGTTCACCGGCTGTCAGCTCTGCAATGTCAGCACCCAGAAGTGTTCTGACCAGGCGAGGATTTTTCGCAGCAGGACCTGCCAGCGAAACAACGCGACGGTTGTCCAGTTCACCGGTAGTCACGGTAGCACCGAACGCAAGAACGTCCTGGTAGTTAACAGACCAGACGGTTTTCTTGGCACCAACCGGATCAAGGTTGTGAATGTGCGTACCCGCAAGACCTGCAGGGTGCGGACCGCCAAACTCAGCAACGTCTACAGTCGCATCACCGGTAGACACTGACGCGCCTGCGGCTTTACAAACGTAAACCTTGCCACCACTCAGTTGCTTCAGCACTTTCAGGCCGGCAACAAAATCATCACTGCGCTCAGCGATGATTGCCACAGGATCTGCAGCAAGCGGGTTGGTATCCATTGCATTCACGAAAATGGAGGATGGTACAGAACCTAAAGCAGGTACTTTACTGAACGGACGCGTGCGTAACGCAGTCCACAGACCGGAGTCCACCAGTAAGGTTTGCAGTTGTTCCTGAGAAGCGTTTGCGATCTGGTCTGCAGCAATTTTCTCAAAAGTAACAGCTTCGTTACCTTCGATTTTTACTACTACAGATTGAAGAACACGTTTAGCACCACGGTTTACCTCTACCACTTCGCCCGCAGCTGGTGCAGTAAACTTAACGCCCGGATTCTTTTTGTCTTCAAAAAGAATCTGGCCTTTAGCCACTTTGTCACCAACCTGGACATGCATGGTAGGACGCATGCCAACATATTCTTCTCCCAGAACGGCAACGCGCGTGACAGCAGATCCATCGGAGATTTGCTGTTGCGGCGCTCCCTTAATAGGGAGGTCGAGACCTTTCTTGATTTTTATCATACGTAATCGCACTACTCTAATAGAAGAACCCTTATGCATGACTGCAGCATCCGCTGCCTGCATGCAGAAGCGCACTTACTAAATTAGGTATCCGTCACCTAAACTATTTATTGATTTTCCGTTGCAGCGTTCATGCACTCACCTTGCGGCGTTGCAAACTTCGATACGTGCCGGGATATTATCGTTATATTTTTATAGGGCCGGACATCAGCTGAAACCTGCACACATGCTATTGCCGGTGCGGTACTGAAGCGTGAGCCGGAAGCAGAGATATAAATACCCTCTACTTAACTACGGGATTTTAGCATTATCGCAGCACTTTAGGCTATGCAAATAATGGATTATCCACAATTTTTGTTAATTTTTAATATAACCACTGTGTGTTTTTCGCTATGTAATCGTTACATCCGCCTCAGCCAAAACTCTTCTATTGTAGTCTATCTTTGGTCTGACGCTTAACGGGGTCACACATTGTAATGCCATGACATAAGTCACTGGTTGGGATTGGCGGCGAAAGTCTACCACAAAGTTTTTCGAAACTGACTAAGACTTAACGCCTAATTACTGCGTGTTAACCCTTATTGCATAAATTTCATCCACATTGTCAAAACACACTTTGCAGATACATTAAAAAATGTACAAAAAAGCCGTCTGTCACGACGGCTTCTGCAAAATATTAATGAATTACCACTTAACCAGCGGATCCACGTCGGCGTCGTAATCAACACCGGCAATGTCAAAACCGAACAGTTTCAGGAACTCATGATGATAACCGGCATAATCGCTTAACTCATGGAAGTTTTCCTGTGTTACCTGATCCCACAGGGCTTTAATTTTCGCCTGTGTTGCATCATTGGTTTCCTTACCGTCCATACGGTAACGGTTCGCTTCGTCCAGTGTCGGGCTGTCGCTGTACAAGCACTCACTGAACAAGCCGGCGATTTGTTCGATACAGCCTTCGTGAGTACCTTCCTCTTTCATCACTTTATAGATCAGAGAGATATACAGAGGCATCACAGGAATAGCTGAACTGGCCTGGGTGACCAGCGCTTTCAATGAAGAAACATTCGCTTCAACCAGTTTTTCTGTGTGCTTGCCAATAATCGCAGCGGCTGCGCGATCGAGGTCTTCTTTGGCTTTACCGATAGTCGCCTGACCATAAATAGGCCAGGTAAGCTCTTTACCGATATAAGTATAGGCAGTGGTTTTACAGCCTTCAGCCAGAACACCGGCTTCGCCCAGGAAATCCATCCAGCGTTCCCAGTCTTCGCCACCCATCACTTTGATGGTGTTGTGAATTTCTTCATCGTTGGCAGGCTCTAACGTCACATCATGAACTTTGTCTTTATCTGTGTCGTAGGTTTTAGTGGTATACGCCTGACCAACAGGCTTCAACGTAGACTTATAAGTTTCGCCTGAAACAGGATCGGTACGGCGGGGAGATGCCAGTGAGTAAATGACCAGATCCACAGAACCCAGGTCTGCCTTAATTTGCTCAATCACCTGCGCCTTCATCTCGTCAGAGAACGCATCGCCATTTAGGGTTTTTGCGTACAGTCCGTTGCTCTCTGCCTGCTGATGAAATGCAGCAGTGTTATACCAGCCTGCAGTAGCTGTTTTACGTTCAGACGGCTCTTTTTCGAAACAAACACCTAAGGTTTTAGCACCATAGCCAAAGGCGGAAGTGATCCGCGATGCCAGACCGTACCCTGTTGAACAACCGATCACTAAAACATTTTTCGGGCCTTCACCCTGAACGCCCTGCTGGCGAACGTATTCAATTTGCTCAGCTACGGAAGCTGCACAGCCTGCCGGGTGCGCATTTGTACAGATGAAGCCTCTGACTTTAGGCTTGATAACCATAGTAGTTTTTCCTTTATTAATTGTGCGCGTATTGTAATAGCGTCTGTCGGGATAACAACTCTGAGCAGATCCAGCTCTGAATTATTAAAGAGAAAAGTCGTCAAAGATGCAAAGAGCGGCAGTCTAATGGCTGCCGCAGCAGGCGGTTAACCCAGAATATCCAGCAGCTCTACATCAAATACTAATGTAGAGTACGGTGCAATTGCGCCACCCGCACCTTGTTCGCCGTAGGCCAGCTCATAAGGGATATACAGTTTCCACTTAGAGCCAACAGGCATCAGTTGCAGTGCTTCAGTCCAGCCACGGATAACACCGTTAACAGGGAATTCTGCAGGCTGACCGCGCTTGTAAGAACTGTCGAAAACAGAACCGTCAATCAGTGTACCGTGGTAGTGAACACGCACATTGCTGTCAGCAGCAGGCTTGTCGCCTTCACCGGCTTCGATGATTTCATACTGCAGGCCGCTTTCAGTCACAGTGACTTCTTCACGCTCGGCGTTCTTTGCCAGGTATGCTTCACCTTCTTCGATTACCGCTTTGCTTTGCTCAGCTTTAGCAGCCTGCATACGCTGATGGATTTCGCCGAACGCATTACGCAGGGTATCGGTGTCAACCTGTGCTGCCTGGCCGTTAAACGCATCGCTTAACCCTTCTACAACTGCTTCTAGCGCAAGGCCTTCGAATGGGTTAGATTTAAGTTGCTCTCCCATTTGGAAACCAACACCGTAACTTGCTTGCGTTTCTACGCTGGTATATTTATCGGTCACATTGACTCCTGAAATTAAATTACAAGATTTGTTTATTTTTTGGGCTAATTATGACTACATTGAAGGCCAAGAAATAACCTGCCGGCAAGTTTACCATATCGGGCTGCAACATGCTTGGGGCTTGGGATTTGTTAAATGAACTTTTCATTAAGGTTTAATTTATAACTCAAAGTGGTTAGACAAGTTTAACAATTTTGAAGTAAGGTTATGGGCATATACAGTAGGAGGATGCTATGCAATCACACTATGATGCCGAACTGAAAGACACAGTCCGGTACTTGGGAAAAGTCCTTGGCGAAACCATTAAAGCTGAATTAGGTCAGGAATGGTTAGACCGCATTGAGACCATCAGAAAAGATGGTCGTTCTTCATTTCAGGGCGATGCAACCCGTAGCGAAAATCTGAAAGAAATTTTCAAAAATCTGACGGATTCTGATCTTTTGACGGTCGGACGAGCTTTCGCTCAGTTCCTGACACTTGGTAATATTGCCGAGCAGGAATACAACAGTGCAATGAGTGTTGATGCATCTATGGATGCATTGTTCAAACACCTCGATAAAGCTGATCTGTCAGTTGAAAACGTACAAAAAGCAGTGTCGAAGCTGAACATCGACCTGGTACTCACGGCTCACCCGACAGAAGTGACCCGCCGTACGTTAATCCATAAGCAGAAAGAACTCGCCCAATGCCTGCAAAGCATTCACCAGGAATCTCTGGATGATCACGAGCGTACGCGTATTGAAACCCGTATCGCTGATTTGATTAGTCAGGCATGGCATACCGAAGAAATCCGTTCAGTTCGTCCGACGCCTGTTGATGAAGCACGCTGGGGTTTCTCCGTCATCGAAAACTCTTTGTGGGAAGCCGTACCGGATTTCCTCCGTGACCTGGATGAGCGCTTAAAAGCCGATTACAACGTTAGTCTGCCACTGGATGCAGCACCTGTGCACTTCAGTTCCTGGATGGGTGGTGACCGTGACGGTAACCCGTTTGTTACCGCAAAAGTGACTGAGCAGGTTCTGCTGCTGGCCCGTAAACGCGCAGCAAAACTGTTTGCCTCTGACCTCGACCGCTTACAGGTCGAACTTTCCATGTTCGATTGCAGCGCAGCCCTTCGTGAAGAAGTGGGCGAAGAAGCTAACGAACCATACCGCGCTCTGTTGCGTCCGCTGGTTCGCCGCTGTGGTGCAACCCGCGACGGTATTGCAGACTATCTGTCCGGCAAAAAAGTCGACCAGTCTGACTGGGTACAACATAACGATGAACTGCTGAAGCCGCTGTTACTGTGTTACGACTCACTGGTCGAGTGTGGCATGAGTGTAACCGCCAACGGTTTACTGCTTGATACCATCCGCCGGGTGAAATGTTTCGGCATTCACCTGCTGCAACTGGATGTGCGCCAGGATTCTGAGCGTCATGCTGATGTATTCAGTGAAATTACCCGCTATCTGGGTCTGGGTGACTACGCGCAGTGGAGTGAAGCTGACAAACAGGCATTCCTCTTACGTGAACTGAGCTCGAAACGTCCGCTGTTCCCTGCCGAGTGGGATGCCTCTGCCGACGTGAAAGAAGTGCTGGATACCTGTAAGGTTATTTCCCAGCATGGCAAAGAAGGCTTCGGCATTTACATTATTTCCATGGCCAGTGAACCGTCTGACGTTATGGCTGTTCAGTTGTTGCTTCAGGAAGCCGGTGTAGACTGGCCAATGCCGGTGGCGCCGCTGTTCGAAACGCTGGACGATCTGAACAACTCTCCTGCCGTCATGCGCAAGCTGCTGTCCATCGACTGGTACCGTGGCTACATCAAAGGCAAACAGTTTGTCATGATTGGCTACTCTGACTCAGCAAAAGATGCCGGTGCACTGGCAGCGGGCTGGGCACAGTACGAGTCTCAGGAAGCGCTGGTAAAAGTGGCGGACGAATTTGAAACCACACTGACCCTGTTCCACGGACGTGGCGGTACAATTGGTCGTGGTGGTCTGCCTGCACACGCAGCTATTCACTCACAGCCTCCGGGCTCATTAGACGGTGGCTTCCGTGTGACTGAACAGGGTGAAACCATCCGTTATAAGTTCGGTATGCCTAAACTGGCGAAGCAAAGTCTGGGCATTTACGCATCGGCCATTATTGAAGCGATGCTGTTCCCGCCACCGGAGCCAAAACCGGAATGGCGTGAGCTGATCACCAAAATGGCAGCAAATGGTCGCGATAACTATCGCGGTACCGTTCGTCAGGACAAAGACTTTGTGCCGTATTTCCGTGTTGCCACACCTGAACAGGAACTGGGTAAGTTACCTTTAGGTAGTCGTCCTTCCAAGCGTAAGCCACAGGGTGGGATTGAAAGTTTGCGTGCGATCCCGTGGATTTTCGCCTGGGCGCAAACCCGTCTGGTTCTGCCGTCATGGCTGGGCGTAATGCGCGCCATTGATGCAGTTAAAGCAGAGAGCGACCCGAAAGTGGTTGAGGAAATGTTCGCTGAATGGCCATTCTACCGTTCCCGTCTTTCTATGCTGGATATGGTATTCAACAAAGCCGATCCGCGTATCAGTGAAGCTTATGATGAGCGTCTGGTACCTGCGGAACTGAAACATTTCGGTAAAGCACTGCGTGATGAGCTGCAGGAGAGTATTGACTCGCTGCTGAGTCTCACGGGCCAGGAAAGCATCATGGATAAAGATCCTATGGGTAAAGAATCCATGAACATCCGCGCCGGTTACTTACAGCCTCTGCACTATCTGCAAATTGAGTTACTGGAACGTATCCGTGCCGCCGGTGACGACGCGCAAAACCCTGTGCTGGAACGTGCAATGATGGTAACCATCGCCGGTATCGCAATCGGTATGCGTAACACCGGTTAATCCGCCGTCAGCGTTTCCAAATGCAAAAGCCGTCATTATGACGGCTTTTTTGCTTCTGTTGCGGCTTGTCCGCCACACACACTTATAACGATACGGTTATGTCACCAATCTCCCCTTTACCGGCTGTATGGAGGGGCTGCTTAATCAGGGCATTCAGGTCCAGCGGGATTTTCTGATAGTTACGGCCGCCATCTTCCCGGGCAACTTCTACATTCAGCACAAGTTTCTTATCCGTGACCGGCCTTCCCTGTTCGTCAAATCCGTCCCAGTGTACGTGCAGAGGCTTGTTCTTGCGGGTCGCACCGGCAAAACCGTCAATGAAATCTTCATGTGTACGTCCGATTTTACGCCACCACACTCTTAATTCTGTCAGCCAGCGCTGGCTGTCTCCGCGAATTAATAAGCTTTTAACCAGTTGTGCATCTTCCCCGGTAAGCCATACCGATGCATAGGGGCCATGATAATTACTGACATTAAAACGGGGCAGCGTCACATCGATATCCAGCGCAGTCACACCGGCATCATCCTTCCCCCGCCAGAAGGCAAAGTAACCGTCTGACGTATTCACCCTGCCTTTCTTATCAGTGGTTTTTACCAGCACATCCAGTTTGTCGCTGAGTAAATCCTGCATCTGTGTCGTTGTGGTTATCACCGCCAGTTGAGCGGCCAGAGCCGCATCAAACACATTTTTCGCCACCACATGAGATGTTAAACCGGAGGAAGGCCAGCCATCACTGCTGTCCAGCACGCCGGCTTCCTTTGCACCGGCAACAACTTTTCTCATGACAGTATTTATGACCGAACCGGAAAAGGGTCCGGTATGATCAGCCACAGGTTCACCAAATAGCATACGCTCCTCCGGCGACGTCCCGTAAAAGGACACTGTGTCGTTCACCTGAACGGAAAAGGCAGCGCCGGCACCGGCTCTCTCAGCGAGGTAACCGGAAATCCGGTTAACCATCAGTGCGTCACCGATAATGCCAACGTTCCAGAATGGTCCGTCAGGCATAGCCTGCGGCATGGTAAGTTGTGCCGGCGCAGTTAACGACACTGCCGTAACTCTGGATGCTCTCGCCAGTTTCCGTGCATCCCGCCGTTCCAAAGACTCATTCCCGGCAACATACTGCTCCCAGTAACGGTACAGCGCACCATTACGGCAACTGACTTTCCCTTCTGTCAGTTGAAACCAGGCTTCACATTTCGCGATGCCCTCATACAACCAGGATGGCAATTCATGCGTTCCCCCGCGGGAGAGTTCCGTCAGTAAGCTGCCTTGCGGGTTTGTAGCCTCTGCCGTGTCGTGCACCAGTGCATTCAGCGCTTCCTGCTCAACCTTTGCATAGCCACTTTCCATGATGACCGTGACGTCGTAGCCGGGCTGCTGAATGTGAAAAGATTGCTTTGCCGGCTCAGGTTGAGCTGAACCGGCGGCCTGAACAGTTGCCGCTGTCCAGGTACTCAGAAGGCAGATAATGAAGCGACGTTTCATGGATTACTGACACTCGCAGTTTGCGTTGCCTTGTCGTCATTATCATTGCTTTCTCGTTCAAATACCGGAGCCGGATCGTCGATGGTGATGAAACCATCACCGGTGGTATCATAGCGGCTGAAAGAACGGAAGCCGGACTGCATGTATTCGTTAAACGTCATGTATCCGTTTTCGTCTTTGTCCAGTACACCAAAACGCACGTAAGTCTGTTTTACCTGTCCCTCGTAGGTTTTTTCATACTGCGCATCCAGACGGTCTTCAAACTCCAGCACATATTCCTGCTCAGTCAGTACCTTATCGCCATTCTCGTCAGTACGGGCAAATTGTTCATCTCTGACAGCCTGAAACTCTGCCTTATCGACTTTGCCGTCACCGTTGGTGTCATATAAATCCATGAAGCCTTTGATATTATGTGTGGTCGGCATGCGCAACATGGGGCGCTGCTCAAGCTTTGGCTTGTCATCACTGTCTGCACTGCGGCCTTCGCGTACCGGCTCAGGATCAGAGGCCAGGATCAGTCCGTCTTTATTCTGATCCATGAAGTCAAAGCCCCGACCGCCCACTGCATCCATTTCAGCTTTGGTGATTTGTTTATCGTCATCTTTGTCTATGGCGTTGAAGCGAATATGTGTCTGTTTCACCGACGCTTTTCTGTCAGCCGCCATGCGTGTTTTCATATGACCTTCCCACTCGTAAACATACTCATCTTCTTCGATGGTACCGTTGTGGTTGGTATCCGTTGCGGCAAAACGCTGTCTGCGGGCATCAACAAATTCTTCCAGAGACAGCTTTTCGTTACCATCCAGATCGTAGGTTAAAATAATACCGCTGGCACTGTGAGGAGCGGCGAGTGAGCAGGTGCTGGTAAGCAGGGTCAAAGCTGTAGCAATAATAGAAATACGGGTTTTCATGATGGACTCCTTAAAAAGCTTCTAACGTCAACGTGGTTGTGTAGCTGTAAAGCGGTACCGCTTCGCCTTCCGGTGCAGCTTCTTTCACGCGGACCTGCAGCAAATACAATCCCTGTTTATCCAGGGTGGCCGATGCAACACCTTTTGAGTTGGTCGTTAACTTTTGAAAATCAGCTTCTTCGCTGAACTGATCATTGGCGAAATACACCGTTACCGTCTGCTCAGCCAGCGGTTTACCTTCGTACTGCAGGGTGAATTCAAACCGGTCTCCCGCAAACAAACCATTAGGATGGGTCGCCGGCACGATCTCCAGTCCTTTACCCGTACCGGCTAGTACTTTTTCAGTAGGACCTTTCTTCGTCACGTAAGCAACCGCGCTGGTCACCGACTGAAAGTGCTCTGTCAACACAGCCCCTTCCGGTAAAGGTTCTTCATTTCCTCTCACCGAACCGCGCTCACCATTCAAATCGTAAACGCGAAAAATCGCCCCCAACCGCTTACCGGTGGAAAACTTATAGGTCCCTTCCTGTTCCAGTGTCTGTTCAAGGACATTACGGGTTTTCAGATTCACTACCCTCTCTACCGGTACGACACTGCCATCCGGCTGCTCAACCTCGAAAGGCGCATTACTGATGGCCACTTCGGGCACAAAAAACTGCTCTGCGAATGACGCATCCAGGGTCATCGAGTCACGGCTAACCGGCTCAAAACTAAGCGGTTTCAGGTAAGGAGTGTGGGCGTTCGCTATGGGTGCAAGCAATATCATTGTACTTGCCAGTGCTAAGGATTTTATTTTCATTTTTTAGTACTTAGGTTGTAAAAAGTTTCCCGATCTTATTGCAAATAGGAATTGTTATCAATATCATCCTCAATCAAATCTGAGCGGCGATAGTGTTAAACACCTTTTCTGCGCATCGCATAACTCTCCCCTTTTCGCCACTTAGATCTAAATACTAATTATTTGCACTTTTATTAATATTGCACGGAGCCACTCATGAACTTCAAACGGTCAGCCCTGTTTTTTGCAGTCACGGCGATCTTGTCTGGTAATGTTTTCGCACAAGAAAAAGAACAACTCGCCACAACCAAAGTACAGAGCGAAGACAGTAAAGAAATGACATCCACTGCGGTTACTCTGGATGCTAAAACGCTGGCAGAACAATCTATCACCAATATCGAAGATACCGCCCGCTATGAAGCCGGCGTTCAAATTAATGATTCAGGAAACCGCTTCGGTGATGACGGATTCAATATCCGCGGTCTGGAAGGTGATGCTGTTGCCGTAACCGTAGACGGTATCTCTCAGGGCGAAACACTTAACCCGTCAAGCTTTGCGGCTTACGGCATGTTCGGTTCGAGCCGTGGTCAGGTAGAACTTGAACACGTTAAAACCGTAACAATTTCGAAAGGTCCAAGTGCTGTCGCAAACGGCTCAGGCGCACTGGCCGGGGCAGTAACCTATGTCACTAATGATGCCTCAGATTTTCTGCCTGTGTCCGGCGATGCAACCGGCGGCAGAGTCAAAACCGGTTTCGATTCACGTTCAAACGAATGGTTGATCAACGGCTCTGTTGCAAACCGTACCGGCAATTTTGAAAGCCTGTTGCAATACACCCGTCGTGACGGCAATGAAACGGAAGCCCACAGTAACGGTGCAGGTATTGCCGGACCCGCACGTGGACAGGCCGATCCGATGGATAACACTTCAGATGCCGTGCTGCTGAAGCTGGCCTATAACTTATCTGAAGATGCGCAAATTGGTGTGGTTTACGAAAAAACTGACCGCTCTTCAGATGGCACGCCGTTGTCCCGTGAACCGGCAGAAGGTGAAACTGCCAGCTATTATAATTTCAGCAGTAATGACGAAAATAACCGCGAGCGCGCGGGTATTTTCTATAAACAGGACAATGCCGGTAACCTTTTCTTCGACAGCATTGAAGTGAAAGTGGATTATCAGCAGCTGTACACATCCGGCCTGACCTCTTTTCTTTACTCAAGCCGTGGCGCTGTAGTTCTTCGTCAGGAAGATCGCAGCTTTGAACAGGATTCCACCAGTCTGAATATCGACCTTAAAAAGTCGGTTGAAGGGGATATCAACCATGACTTTGCTTATGGTGTGAATTATCAGTCTGTATCCGTAGAAAACATCATGTATGACCGCCGCTACGATGGTGAAACCACCAGCGACCCGGTACTCGATGGCTATCCTATTCTGGATCAGGGTTTTGTTCCTGCATCAGATAAAAACGTACTGTCTGTGTATGCTGCCGACACCATGGCACTGAACGAAGCAGTAAAACTGTATGTAGGTGCACGCTACGACAAAACAGACTATGAACCGGAATTAAATGACAGTTTTTCCGATCCGCTGGGCCAGAGCGTTTCCGATGCGCAGTTTAATGCTCTAATCGGTGAAGTAGGATTAAGCTATGAATTCGTTCCCGGTCAGGAAATTCAGGCAAAAATCAGTCAGGGCTATAAAGCACCGACGCTGCAGGAACTCTATTTTGGTACTAACTCCGGCGAAGAAATTACGGATACAGTGACCGGCACCGTGTATCAGGACATTGACGAAATATCGAATCCGGACCTGGATGCGGAAAAGTCTGTTAACTATGAAATCAGCTACCTGGCTCAGTTCGAACGAGGCTTTATCAGCCTGAGCGCGTTCAGAACAAACTATACAAACCGCATCCAAAGCGAAACCTTTTCTACCCCTTACGATGCTGAAGTAAATATTGAAACCTGCAGTTACTACACCGGTACCTGTACAAGTGAAGTACTGACAGAAGACGTCTATACCCAGGCACAGAACTCCGGTGAAATAAAAGTAGAAGGGATTGAATTCAGTGCCTTTTATTTATTCACAGACAATATTACCGGTCGCCTGACGTATTCCGCCCTGGACGGTGAATACCTGTCTGAATACACACCGGCCAGCGAAGGTGATTTCGACTTCTACGATAAAGGAGATGATCTTGAGACTCTGGCACCTGACTCTGCGACGGTGAGCCTTGGTTACCTTTCAGACGAGCGCAACTGGGGTATTAAAGCCCACATGGTTTATTCAGCCGGAATGGATGAGTCTGATCAGAAGAGTTTCACCTCGCTGAACAATGGCAGTGGCCCTTTCTTCTACCCGCAAAGCTATACAGTGTTTGACCTCACCGGTTTCTATGCGATAACAGAAAACCTGACACTCACAGCAGCTATCTACAACCTGACAGATAAGGAATTCTACAACTGGGGTGTTGTAGACAATCTTCGCTCAGGTAATGGTGGTTTCTTCTCAGGTGTAAGCGGTACCGGTTACCAGCGGTTCTCTGAACCGGGACGAAGCGCAAGTGCCTATATCACTTACACTTTCTGATAACCAAATTACTCTGATATGACGATAACCGGCCTGCTATGCGGGCCGGCTTCACTTCAAAAAATAATAATTCCCATTATCATATCCCTATCCTGCTTTGAATTATGTTACAAAGCCTGTATTCCCGAATTTGAGTAACACTATGCGATTTTCCTTTGGCAGTGCCCGGCAATGGCACTGGATTTCAGCCGCCATCTGTATGATTGGCATGTTCATGTTCGCCATAACCGGTATCACGCTTAATCACGCGGCGGATATTGAAGTTGCGCCGCAGGTAAGAAATGTTGAGGCGGAATTACCGGATAATGTGCTGTCTGATATCAGTGAGTTGCCTGAAGGCTCTGTCGCCCTGCCCGCTTCATTAAGAAATTGGCTGGCTGACGTTCAGCGCATCACGCCGCCGTCTGATAAGGAAGGAGAATGGGATGGTGTTGAGCTGTATGTTTCCTGGCCCGGTCCCGGTCAGGATCACTGGTTGTCGGTGGATACCGAAATGGGTGAATTAATTTACGAAGGCTCAGATCGCGGCTGGATAGCTTACTTTAACGACTTACATAAAGGCCGGAATACCGGCACAGTGTGGCAATGGTTTATTGATATTTTTTCTGTGGTAGTGATTATTTTCACCGTCACCGGACTGCAATTACTGATAAAACAGGCGCCTCACAAAGCGTCAACCTGGCCGGTAACGGCACTGGGTTTCCTCATCCCTGTTTTCATTATGCTGGTTTTTATTCATTAAGGTATTCTGGTTGTGACCGAGTTTGAACGATTACTGACGGGGCTTTGCATGGTAGCGGCCTATTCCCTCTGGGTTGGCTATCTGTTCTGGAAACACAAAGGGAAGCATTTGCTTAGGCAGCACACTCAGGAAAGCAACATTCTGATTGCCTGGGCAAGCCAGACAGGTACCGCACAGGCACTGGCAAAAGCATATGCTGCAAACCACAGTGAATTTAAACACGGTGTGCTGATGCCATTATCAGCCATCTCACCGGAGCGTCTGAAAGAATTCGAAAGGGCTGTATTTGTAGTAAGTACTTACGGTCATGGTGAGCCGCCCGATAACGGACGTTCATTTTTCAAAGCCCTGAACCGTACCCGCAGGAACGAAACTGATTTATCTCATCTCGAGTATGAAGTCGTCGCGCTGGGAGACAGTAAATATCCGCATTTTTGTGCTTTCGGCGAACATATTGATAAGCGGTTGAATGCATTGGGTGCCAGCCCCGTTGCGCCACTGGTTAAGCTTGATCACAGTAAAGGTGAAGAGACTGCGGAACTGGCACAATACTCATCTGCAAGTGTGGCTGTACTCGCGTATGAGGATTTCACGCTTATCCGCCGGCGACAACTCAACAGTGGTCCCCGTCACCCGCTTTTTGAAATCGATCTTTACGCCGGGCACAATGCTCAGCAATGGCAAGCCGGTGATATTCTTGATGTACTGCCTTTGAATACATCAGAGGAAATCGCCCGCAGCTATACCATCGCCTCTTTAAGCAGCGAAAGTAACATCATTAAATTGATTGTAAGGCTGGCGATAAAAGAGGACGGCAGTCAGGGCCTGGCCTCAGGGTGGCTGACACAGCAGTTGAAAATAAACGACACAGTTAAAGCCAGGTTGCATGTAAACCCCGCCTGCCACCTCACGCTTAACAACAAACCACTACTTCTGATAGCTGCCGGCAGTGGACTGGCAGGTATCCGTGCTCAGTGGATGCAGGCAGCAGAGCAGCAACATACAGCACCGGTCTACGTGTTATTTGGTGAACGCACACGGGAACTTGATGACATTCTGTCAGAAGTTATTCCTGCACAGGTGCTGAACGCAGCCAATGTCACCGTGAAACGGGTATTCTCACGTTGTCCGGACCATCCCATGTATGTGCAACAAGCGCTGCAGCAAAGCGAAGACGCGCTGCGTGATGTGGTAAACAATGATGGCCAGATATACCTCTGCGGCAGCTACGATGGTATGGGTGAAGGCGTACACCACACATTAATCAGGATGCTCGGAGAGGAACAGGTGCAGCAGTTAACCGACAGCCACCGTTATCACAGGGATGTGTATTAAGTCGCTCTGAAATCGCTCAGGAGCGCTGTCATCCTTAAATCATCCTTTACTTTCAAACAATTCATTCTGTGCCTGAAAGCAGGGCATAAAAAAACCGGCTTTCAAAAGCCGGTTTTTTCAATGCATCACCGAAACGGAATTAGCCGTTTACGAATTCAACACCAATTTTGATGTCGCCACGCAGGCCTTCCAGCATGTCGTCTTTCGCTTTTTGTTCGAAAGCGCTCAGCTCGCCGTATGGCAGAATTTCTTCAACGCCGTTAGGACCTAAACGTACAGGGTGTGCGAAGAATGCCGCGTCATCGCTGTCGTCAGTTTGTACATAGGTGTACTCAACAACGTTTTCACCTTGCATTGCAGCAACCAGAGACAGACAGAAACGTGCTGCAGCCTGACCCATAGAAAGCGTCGCAGAACCGCCGCCAGCTTTCGCTTCAACAACCTCAGTACCTGCATTCTGGATGCGTGTAGTCAGGCTTGCTACTTCTTCGTCAGTGAAAGAAACACCTTCAACCTGGCTCAGCAGAGGCAGGATTGTCGTACCGGAGTGACCACCGATTACAGGAACATGTACGCTTGATACGTCCAGACCTTTCAGTTCAGACACGAAAGTCTCAGCACGGATCACGTCCAGAGTAGTAACACCGAACAGCTTGTTCTTGTCGTACACGCCTTTTGCTTTCAGCGTTTCAGCAGCGATAGCAACAGTAGTGTTTACAGGGTTAGTGATAATACCAACACAAGCAGAAGGACAGTTATCAGCAACACCTTCAATCAGGTTCTTAACGATACCGGCATTGATGTTGAACAGGTCAGAACGGTCCATACCAGGCTTACGCGGAACGCCGGCCGGAATAAGAACAACGTCACAACCGGTTAGCGCATCAGCCAGATCATCTTTACCATGACCGGTAACTTTCACCGCGGTGGGGATGTGGCTCAGGTCAACAGCAACACCAGGAACAACTGGCGCAACGTCATATAACGCTAATTCAGAACCTGCTGGCAATTGTGTTTTCAACAACAATGACAGCGCTTGACCAATACCACCGGCAGCACCTAACACGGCTACTTTCATACCATTTCTCCTATGGAATAGTTACTCGTCAAAAAAACGGAGCGTCACAGTAAATCAACGCGTAAAAAAACTCAATCACCCAATGGTCTTATGCATGCATAATGGGTATAAGCCGCAAGATTATGCAATAATTTGAATGGATATGCATAAATATTGCTTAAATGTGATGACTACGGCACAATAATAGCGGTTTGTACCCTTAAACACCAAATACGACAGGAAAATATGGCTAACGTAAAACAAGAAAAGATGATCAAAGCCTTCAAAGAGATCCTGAAAGCAGAAAGCTTCGGGTCTCAGGGTGAAATCGTTGAAGCACTGAAATCACAGGGTTTTGATAACATCAGCCAATCAAAAGTGTCCCGTATGCTGAGTAAATTCGGCGCGGTAAGAACGCGAAATGCCCGCGGTGATATGGTTTACTGTTTACCACCTGAACTTGGCATGCCTACGGCGAAGAGTCCGCTTAAACAGCTCGTGCTCGACATTGTACACAATAATGTGATGGTAATCATAAGAACCAGCCCCGGTGCCGCACAGCTTATCGCAAGATTGCTTGACTCTCTGAGTCAGAAAGACGGCGTGCTGGGTACCATTGCCGGTGATGATACGATTTTTATCGCTCCTGCTGACGTCACCCGAATTGAAGAAATTCGTCAGCGCGTAGAGAACCTGTTCGAAAACGTCTGACACAGTTGTTACTGCACAAAGCACCTTTTCAGGTGCTTTTTTTATTCCTTCAGCATTGTAACCCCTTTGTAAATGGCGCGTCCCTTCGCGACATAAACGCCGGTGAATGAGTAAATTCGTCCCGCTTTTTCGCTAATCTGCCTTCTCATAAAACCGCGTTAACCCTGCCTTAACCCTCCTTGTCGATACACTCTGCTTCAGCAAACTGACGGGAAAGCGCTTAGCGCCGTCAGCTCCGGATTAAACAAGGAATCGCCATGAAGATCGCCACCACCCTCTGTGTTCTCACCAGCCTGCTTACCCTTTCAGCCTGCAGTGACACAACACAAAATCAAAGCTCTGCGCCCCGCGCCACCGCCGTCAGTGCAATTACCATAGCCGCACAAACATTCCCGATTACCCGCACGCTGCAAGGCCGTGTTGTGGCGCAGCAAACCGCACAGGTCAGGCCGCAGGTGGGCGGCGTACTTGAACAGCGTTTGTTCGAAGAAGGCAGTTTTGTAGAAAAAGGACAGTTGCTTTACCAGATTGAAGATTCAACCTATCGCGCCAGCGTGAACGAAGCAAAAGCCGATCTGGTGAGCGCGAAAGCGTCTGTGGAGTCAACCCGGCTGATTGATGAGCGCTACCAGAACCTGTTAAAGATAGAAGGTATTTCCCAACAGGATGCCGATAACGCCCATGCAGACTATCTGGTTGCGCAGGCCTCACTGGCGAAAGCACAGGCAGCGCTGGACTCTGCCAATGTGAATCTTGCTTTCACCCGCATTACTGCCCCCATCAGTGGCCGTACTGGCATTTCTAATGTGACCGAAGGCGCATTGCTCACTCAGGGGCAGGACACGGCGTTAACCACCATCCGCAAGCTCGACCCGATTTATATAGATATGACAGAAACCAGCGAAGGTGTGCTTGAGCGCCGTGCAATGATGCAGCGCGAGGGCGTAACATCCGGCTCCAGTGATGTTATCGCCATGCTGGAAAATAATACTGAATATGATGAAACCGGCTCATTCACTATGCATGAAGTGGCTGTTGATGAAGCCACCGGCTCTATCACCTTACGGGCGACTTTTCCCAATCCGGACGGCATTCTCATGCCCGGCATGTTTATCCGCACCAAAGTCACCATAGCGGTAGACGAAAACGCGATTCTTGTACCCCAGCAAGCCGTGCAGTTTGACAATAAAGGTAATGCTTTCGCCTGGGTCGCTTCAGGGAGTAAAGCGGTGAAAAGATCGCTGACCTTACAGGAAGCCACCGGTAATAAATGGCTGACTGAATACGGCATTAAGGCCGGTGAAAAAGTGATTGTGGAGGGTATCGACGGTTTACAGGACGGCGCAGACATCACCGTTACCGACGTGACGCTGAACGAAGATGGCAGAGTGGCAGCACCTAAAGCGAAAAATCAGGGAGGAAATGAGTAATGTTCGCCCGATTCTTCATAGATAAGCCCGTATTTTCATGGGTTGTCGCCATTATTATTATGCTGGCGGGAACCGCTTCCATACTCTCTTTACCCATTGCCCAATATCCTGATATTGCGCCGCCTACAGTAAGCATCAGTGCCAACTATTCCGGTGCAGACGCCCAGACCGTAGAGAACAGCGTCACACAGGTACTGGAACAACAGCTCACGGGTCTGGATGGTCTACTGTATTTTTCTTCCTCCAGCTCATCTGCGGGAAGCGCCAGTATCTCGCTGACATTTGAGCAGGGAACTGATGCCGATTACGCCCAGGTACAGGTTCAGAATAAAGTGCAACAGGTGAACTCCCGCTTGCCCTCTGCCGTGCAGTCTGAAGGGGTGACGGTAACCAAATCGCAAAGCGATATGCTGCTTATCGCTGCTGTTTACGACGAAACCGACGAGGACTCTGAGTTCGATATCTCGGATTATATCGCCTCAAATATGCAGGACACCATTGCCCGAACTGAAGGTGTGGGTGACATCAACGTGTTCGGTTCCCAGTATGCCATGCGCATATGGCTCGACCCGGCAAAGCTGGCGGCATACGAACTGATGCCCTCAGATATTACCTCCGCCCTGAGCGCCCAGAACGTGCAGGTGCCCGCCGGTAAAATCGGTGACATGCCTTCGCCGGATACGCAAGAGCTGAATGCTACCGTAACGGCTCAGTCCATGCTGCAGAGTGTTTCCGATTTTAAAAACATCATTGTGAAGTCTGACCGTCAGGGCACCGATGTACGGTTATCTCAGGTTGCCCGTGTTGAAATGGGCAGTGAATCATATTCTGCGGTTCCCCGTCTCGACGGTCATCCTGCATCCGGTATTGCCATTATGCTGGCTCCCGGTGCCAATGCGCTGGATACATCAGAACGGGTTAAAGCGGTATTGAGTGATCTGGAAAAGAATTTCCCGGACAACTACAAAATGGCGTTTCCGAAAGACGCAACCCCGTTTATCAAGTTATCGATTCTGGAAGTCGTGGAAACCCTGATCATTGCCATCGTTCTGGTGGTACTGATCATGTGGTTGTTCCTGCAAAACTGGCGGGCTACGATTATCCCTACCATTTCCGTGCCCGTGGTGCTGTTGGGTACATTCGGCATCATGGCCGCGATGGGCTACTCCATCAACACCCTGACCATGTTTGGTCTGGTGCTGTCCATCGGCTTACTGGTAGATGACTCCATCGTAGTAATTGAAAACGTGGAACGGCTGATGTCAGAGGAAAAGATGTCGCCCCGGGATGCCACGATCCTGTCTATGAAAGAGATCACCTCTGCCCTCATCGGTACATCCATTGTGATCTGCGCCGTGTTCCTGCCTATGGCTTTTTTCAGTGGTTCAACTGGCGTTATCTACCGCCAGTTTTCGGTAACCGTAATTTCGTCCATGCTGCTATCGGTGTTTGTGGCGCTAACGCTGACCCCCATGCTGTGTGCATCACTTCTGAAAGATACCGGTGCAAGCCGTCAGACCGGTGGCTTTTTCGGCTGGTTTAACCGCATGTTCGACAAGTTTGCCGACAAATATAACCTGCGTGCGGTATCAGCGATTAAGCGCCCTAAATTCTGGCTGGCTGGTTATGTGGTAATTATTGCCGTAATGGGCCTGCTGATGGTGAAACTCCCCTCCAGCTTTTTGCCAGAGGAAGATCAGGGTGATGTGATGGTGATGTTTAACTTGCCTGCCGGTGCATCGATTACCCGTACCACCGCCATTGCTGATGAAATTCAGACTTATATTCAGGAAGAGGAATCGGATCTGGTTGATCACTTCTTCACAGTTTCCGGTTTTAGCTTTTCCGGCAGCGGCCAGAACGCAGGTATGGGCTTCCTGTCACTAAAAGACTGGGACGAAAGAACCGGCGACGGTGAATCGGCATCAGACATTGCTGGTCGCCTGATGATGAAGATGAGCGAACTCCGCGACGGCAGTGTGATAGCTATGCTGCCGCCGGTGATTCAGGGTCTCGGTCAAAGTAACGGCTTTACCTTCGAGTTACAGGCAGCGGCGGGCACGACCCGTGACGAACTGACAGAAATTAAGAATGCCATCTTACAACAAGCCCGCACTAATCCGCTGCTGAGCGGTGTGCGTGAAGGCACGCTTAGTGAAACCCCGCAACTGGATATCGATATTGATAACGAAAAAGCCGTTGCCATGGGGTTAAGTTTGTCAGATGTGGCCGACACCCTATCTACGGCCTGGGCCGGTTCTTATGTGAACGATTTCCTGGACCGTGGCCGGGTGAAAAAAGTCTACATTGAGGGCGACAGTAACTACAGCGCCAAACCGGAAGATCTACGCCAGTGGCACGTACGCGGTACTGACAGTGACGGCAACACCACCATGACACCATTCAGTGCCTTTTCCAGTGTCTCCTGGTCGCAGATGCCACAAACATTGAGCCGCTTTAACGGTTTGGCTTCCTACGAAATTCAGGGCAGCGCAGCATCGGGCGTCAGTTCAGGCGAGGCGATGGCGGAAATGGAACGCCTTGCCGATGAAGTGGGTAACGGCAAGGTGACCTATGCGTGGTCCGGATTGTCCTATCAGGAAAATCTGTCCGGCGGACAATCTGTTTACTTGTATGCCATTTCTATTCTGGTGGTGTTTCTGGCATTGGCCGCACTTTACGAGAGCTGGTCTATTCCATTCTCGGTGATGCTGGTTATTCCGCTGGGATTAATTGGTGCTGCGCTGGCGGCCACTTTCCGTGGCCTGGAAAACGATGTTTACTTTCAGGTAGCGCTGCTAACCACCATCGGGTTATCGGCTAAAAACGCCATCCTGATTGTCGAGTTTGCCGAAGCAGCGTATGAAAAAGGGCAAAGCGCCGTCGATGCTGCCATTCACGCAGCAGCACAACGTCTGCGCCCGATCATCATGACCTCGCTTACCTTTGTCTTTGGTATTTTCCCGCTGGTTATCGCATCGGGTGCAGGAGCAAACAGCCGGATTTCCATCGGGACAGGCATTCTGGGCGGCACGCTTACCGCAACCTTGCTGGCCATATTCTTCATTCCCATGTTTTTCGTACTGGTAAGAACCGCGTTTCCGGCCAGAAAGCCCGTTTATGACAATGCTGCGGATAAGGAGTAATCAATGCAATCTACACGTCATTCCAGCAAGTTAACTCTGTGCGCTTTAGTTGTCGCACTGTCGCTGAGCGGCTGTGCAACCCTGACGCCGGACTATGAGCGCCCTGCCTCACCGGTACCCTCTGAATGGCCGGCAGGCGAGGCTTACACAGATACAACGAAGGTTGATCAAACTTCGATGCAGGACGCTAACACCAAAGAAGACAACGCCATTTTGCAGCTTCCCTGGCAGTCGTTCATTACCGACGACAGAATGCAGAAAGTGATTCAGACCGCACTGGATAACAACCGGGATTTACGACAAACCCTTGCAGATGTAGAGGCAGCAAGAGCCACCTACCGCATTCAGCGGGCTGAATTGTTTCCTACAGTGAATGCGGGTGTAACCGGTACGCGGGCGAAATCGTCAGACGGCTCCGTAAGCACCAGTTATGAAGCTGATGCCGGCCTAAGCGGATACGAAATTGATTTGTTCGGCAAGAATCAGAGCGCAACCGAAGCTGATAAGCAAAGCTGGCTTTATTCTGTGGAGACAGCCAGAGCGGCAAAGATCACGCTGATTGCCGAAACCGCCAATGCCTGGCTGACGCTGGCGTCGGATCAGAGCTTGCTGAAACTGGCAGAAGAAACCGCAGAAAACGCGCAGAAAGCCATGGAGATCACCCGCCGCCGCAATGAGCTTGGCGTCGACTCAAAAGTGGATGTGCTGGATGCGCAAACCACCTATCACACCGCAATGGCAGATATTGCCAGCTACACTACGCAGGTGGCGCAGGACATCAATGCGCTCATGTTGCTCGCAGGCAGTGGCGTAGACAAGCAATGGTTACCTGATGGTCTGCCGGAAAACGATGATTTCATCAGTGTGATCCCGGCAGGGCTGACGTCCGACATTTTACTTAACAGACCGGATATACTTGCCGCGGAGCATAACCTTAAATCAGCCAATGCAGATATTGGTGCCGCCAGAGCAAACTACTTCCCGTCTGTGACGCTAACTGCTACCGGCGGGCTGGCCAGTAATGTACTGGCCGACATTTTTACCGGTGGCGCGTCCACTATCTGGAGCCTTATCCCTTCAGTGTCGGTGCCTATTTTCACCGGTGGCGCCAACGATGCGCAGCTTGATTATGCGAAAGCAAATCGGGATAAAATGGTTGCCGCTTATGAGTACAGCATCCAAACCGCATTTTCTGACGTGGCAGATGCGCTGGCAAGACGGGGCACCATTGCCCGTCAGCTTGGGGCGCAGCAGGATTTAGTCGATGTAGCTTCAGACAGTTACCGCCTGTCACTGGCCCGCTATGAAAATGGTGTGAACAGTTTTCAGGATGCCCTCACCTCACAACGAACCCTGTACAGTGCGCAGCAGTCGCTGATTTCTACACAGTTAATTGACTTGAGCAACCGCATAACCCTTTACCGGGTGATGGGTGGAGGTCTGGGTGGCGTTGATGATGGCGATGCAGAAACTGCCGGTGAGTAAATGCTGAGGTAGTTTTTCTACAAGCATAAAAAAACCGCCGTAGAAAACGGCGGTTTATATGCTTTGTTTCTGAGTTAAGAAGCTCTGCTTCCTGTCGTCAGATTAGAAGTTGTAGTTAACACCTACACGGATTTCCCACAGTGATGCGTCACCAACGCGACGCTCAGGATTCTCAGTTCCAACGACAATTGTGTTGTAGTTAGTTTGTTCAAGAATACCCCAGTCGTCGTTAAGCATGTTGGTAAAGTTATCGATTACCAGGGAGACCTGTGCTGTATGCTCAGGCAGGAATGCAGGTATGTCCTGTCTTACCGCAAGGTCAACCTTTGTCCACCAACTGCTCTCTTCACCATTGCGCTCAGCGCCCATTGGTAATACATTGTTACTGTCAAGATACGGCGTGAAACCAAATACGCCATTTGATGCATCCTGAGATAGAGTAAAGCTGTAGGGTCTGCCAGATTGTGCCAGCGCAAAGGCAGAGAAAGTTGTATTAAGTCCGTCGAAGAACTCTTTAACGTACACCAGGTTCATTGTAAATCGGTGTTTGATGTTCCAGTCTGAAGTTGAAGACACTTCCTCATTAGGGTTAGTGAATGCACGATACTGGAAGTTAGAGAACGCCACGGAGCTGGTCATAGGTTGCACGTCTTCCGCGTCACTGTAGTTATACCCGCCAGTAATGCTGATTCCGTTATCCCAGGATTTGTTAACCGTCGCAGTTAACGAGTAAGAGGTAGAGCTTTCGCTTGAGTTTGTCAGCTCGAGCGACCCATAACCCGTTCTGTCATAATCCACGTAACCCTCTTCGGTTAGACCTACTGCCTCAATACCTTTATATTTAATCATCGCCTGGTCCTGAGTAATACTTACCAGTAAATCCAGGTTAATGATGTAGTCATCTTCAGTGATGTGGGTCATACCCGCAGACAATTTCCACTCGCTTGGCATTTCGAAATCAGGGTCGAGATTGTTACTTTCAAAGTTAGAACCTTCGCCTGCATCCATGAGTGCATCAAGGTCGGAAGGAATGGAATAGCCAGGGCCTTCAGGCGCACCGTCCTCGGTATTTACCCAGGTAACGCCGGTAAACAGATTTTCATAGAAACCTTCAACCTCACCACCGGTTACGTTGGTGTTCTGGTAATTGTTGGTCATCCACACATTTGGGTTACCGCCTGAGAACAAACCTACACCACCACGCAGCTCGGTGCTGTCGCTTAAGGTATAATTAAGGCCAATGCGCGGCTGAAGTAAGCTGATACCGTCCAGGGTAGCAGTGTTGCTGTAACCATAAGACTCTGTGAATTCGGCATTCTCAACCGGACGGTCTGAAGTGGTATACCAATCATAACGAAGCCCTGCTACAACCCGCAGGTCATCTGTCAGATAAAACTCATCCTGTGCATACGTAGAATGGGCTGTATAACCCCAATCCGCGGCACGGTCATTCAGGTTTCCGGAATATGCGTAGCCGTATTCGATTTCGGCATTTGAGCCTGTTGAGAAATCTTCGATACTTTCAAACTGAATTGATGTTTCAGCATGCTGTACGAACAGGTTATAGATTTCCAGTTTGTCGTTCTCGTAACCGAAGGTCAGCGTGTGTCCGTTGTCGAAATAGTAGTGACCGCGGAACATCATGCTTGTGCCGGTCCAGTCAAGATCGTTAGCATGACGGCTATCATCAGAACCAAGATATACTGTCAGATCATCAGAATCGTCGTCAGGATCATTGGCAAGATCGATCTTGATTTCACCAAAATCAGCGCCACCGGCAACAGGGGACGCATACATAGAGCGCTGCAGATTATCCAGTTTAGAGCGGGACAGTCTGATCTCGGTTGAGAATTTGTCAGTCCAATCTGAGTAAAGTACACCGATGAAGGATTCTAATTCAGCGCCGCGCTCATATAAGTGACTGGAGAATTCAAACTCATTCACGTCACCGTCTGATTCGGCATAGTTATTTCCATCATTATAGTTATAGGTAAAAGCAAAACGGTGGGCATCGTTAATGTTCCAGTCCAGCTTAACCAGTAACTTCTCGTCTTCATTTGGCATACTCAGTGGCACGGTACCGGCATCAAACCCGTACATTTCCTGAGAAATCGCCTGAATCTGAGCAACTTGCTCCTGAGTAATGTTCACTTCGTTCACTGCGCCTGAGCCCAGAGCACCACGATCAAACGTATTAGCACCTTCCAGTTTTTCATAAGCAGCAAAGATAAATAATTTATCTTTAATCAGTGGTGCGCCAACAGTGAAGCCGTAACGTTTCTCTGTATAAGAACCCAGGTTAACATCATCACCTTGTAATGAATCACCTTTAAGGCTGTCACTACCGTAGTCGTAAAATGCACTACCATGAACTTCATTAGTACCTGTTTTACTTACCGCGCTGATATTACAGGCAGAGAAACCACCGTAGATAACATCAAACGGAGCAATCTCAACAGATACACCTTCGATAGCATCGTAAGAGAAAGGCATTCTCTCAGTTGGGTAGCCATTTGAATTCAGACCAAACAGGTCGTTCATTCGTACACCGTCAACTGTCAGACTGTTGAATCGCGGGTTTTTACCCACACACTGAATACCGTTGCTGCCACCTTCGTCAACATAGATACGCGGATCAATACGCACGATATCGGTGATATCACGGTTAATGGCCGGTGCCTGTTGCATCGTTTCCAGACCAAAACTTACTGCAGGGCCAGTTTGACCGAACGCAAGACTACCTACCTGCGAAGCTGTTACAACGATGTTTTCTACATCGTCAGCAACTGGCTCAAGAACACGTTGAATACTTGCCTCTTCCCCAAGTTCAAGATACACATCATTGATGGTCTGATCGGCATACTGGTCAGAGTCTATTTCTATCGTATAAGGACCACCAACACGTAAACCACGTAAATTGAACAAACCACCGTTATTAACTGTCACAGTTTTAACGGCCCCGGTTGGAACGTGTGTTACTTTAATAACGGTACCTACTGCCGGACTACCATTTGGTCCCAAAATCTGACCGCCCAGGTCGGATGATGTAACCTGTGCCATCGCCGCCGTAGACAGACCTACAGACATTGCTACCGCTAACGCAACGCGATTAAGCTTAGACTTATTAAACATGTGTGTTTTCCCTATCGTTGTTTTTAAACTTATTACAGATGCCCAGTTTTTCTTATTGTCAGGTAATCTGTAATTGTTGCTACTTTAACCAATTTTGCGAAACCATGATGTCAGATCTATGACATGAAATGGTTAAATTTATCTTATTCAAGCATATCAATTTATTATAAAATTTTTATTTATATAACTTAATTATTTGTCTCGATTCTAACGTAAAAAAAGGGCCTGCTATCGCAGCAGGCCCTTTTAAATTCGTCGTGTTAAGTAAGACTTAAACACATTCAAAAATGAGCATTAAAAGGTGTAACGTACACCAATTTTAATACGCCATGTAGATTCATCAGTTTCGAAAGTATCCCAGTTTTGACCTGAGTCGCCGTCGTATGCACGGGAATACTGATAACGATTATCATCAGAAAGACCACCTAAATCGAATAGATCGATTGAAGAATAGCTAGCCTGGTAGACCTTACCCCAGTCGTCATTCAGCAGGTTAGCAAAGTTCTCGATGCTCATGTAAACCATGCCTTTATGGTCTTCGTGGAATCCGGGTACTTCCTGAGAAACGAACAAATCCATAGAGGTGATCCACGGTTGCTTACCGATGTTCTTAGGTACAACAGAACCGGCATAGCCTTCCAGACCAGCGTTGGCAACTACTTCCATGATTTCATCGTAGCTCATGCCGCCTTCATAATCCATCAGAGCATCATCAGGACCATTAGGGATATAAACCAGGTAATCACCACCATCCAGTGCACTTTGGTCACCAAAATCGCCATCGTTATACAGACCTAAAGTAGGTGTGAAACGACGACCTGAACGGCGCTCCCAGTACAGGTTAAATGTTGTGTTATAACCAGAGAAGAACTCCGTGGTGTAACCTAAGTTAAACACGAAACGATGTGGAACTTCATAATAAGCTGTATCTACGATTGGCTCGTTACGGTTTAGCGTGGTTTTGTATACGTAGCTAGAGTGTGCTGTAGTAGAAGTCTGCGCAGCCGCTTCAGTAATATCCTGATGGGTGTATGACAAGCTCATTGAAACACCATTGTCCCATTGCTTGTTCAATGCAGAAGTAAATACGATATTACGGCCGCCATCATCAGAGTTGGTAGTCAGCATGTCGTAATTGTCTTCACGGTCTGTCCCTTCATAACGGGTTCCGTAGATGATGCGACCATCAGCCAGCGTAGTTTCCGGTACACGAGCCATTTCAATCCAGTAAACTGAGTCCGACTTATCGATGTAAGTGATCTCATTAGACCATGCAAAATTATCGCCCACTTTCGGAATGTCGAAACGATAGTCTACTGCCAACTGATAACGCCAGTCAGAAGGCAAATTGAAATCGGGATCGATAGACACTGTATTACCTGATCCAGGAGATACAGAATCCTGCAGGAACTGA
The DNA here is from genome assembly GCF_984505615.1 of Alteromonas sp. Lineage (NCBI taxonomy): Bacteria > Pseudomonadati > Pseudomonadota > Gammaproteobacteria > Alteromonadales > Alteromonadaceae > Alteromonas > Alteromonas sp. Next base: position 43,054 of record NZ_CFHOXV010000017.1, read on the forward strand.
GGCACTGAATCAAACGCAACGTTGGCTGGATCAATATCACTGCCAGAGTAGTATACGTTAGACATAGTTACACCATCGTTGGTGTACGCATTGGAAATCCAGACCAGTGGCATACCACCTGAATAACGACCCACGCCACCGCGGATAGTTACATCGTCAGTAAGATCCCAGTTGAAGCCCACACGAGGCAACAGCATAGAGGTACCATCGAGGTTTTCAGTGTTAGCAAAACCATAAGTTTCCAGATAGTTTTCGTTCAACTGCGGCGAATCACCAACGGTCAAGTACTCATAACGTAAACCAGCTGTCACTTCAAAGTCTTCAAAAAGCTCGAAGTTAGCTTCGCCATACACTGAATAGAGCTTGCTACTTACATCATAAGCAAGGTCGCTAGTGTCATTGCTATAGGCATTCCAGTAAGTCACTTCGTCTGGTAGACGCTGTTCGAAATCTTCCAGCGATTCGAACTGCCACGTACCCGCTGAGTTTCTGGCGTACAGGTTATAATTCCAGGTGTCTTCCATTTCAACACCGAAGTTATACTCTACATCGCCAGCCAAATAAGTGCCATGCAGCCCAAAGTTCCAAACTTCGTTGGCCAGTTCGTTGCGGTGACGGTTCTCGTCCTGCCCGGCGACAATGGTGCCTGTACCAGTGCGAACGTTAATTTCACCCCACGGTGAATTAGTTTTAGAAGCCTGTGAAAACTCCTTATAGGAGATAGTTGCTTCAGTAGAAAACGAGCTGCTCCAGTCAGAATAGACGTGACCGGTATAAATGGTGGTTTCAGACGCCTGAGTCCACGCATTTGAATTCATATTCAGGGTTGAACGGCTGTTGGTGTAGTTACGGGCAGACGTTGTATCCTGATAGTTATAAGTAAAGTCAGCACGGTGATCAGAGTTGATGTTCCAGTCTAACTTTATCAATGTTTTCTTGTCGTTGTCTGGTGCCGGACTACCGCCTTTAGTATCAGTCAGACCGTACACTGAGCTCAGCGCTGAAATAAACTGGTCAACCTGGTCATTTGTTACATTATGACCTTCCAGCGTATCCAGGTTGTAGTCGAAAGGAATTTCTTCCTCCCATTCTTCATACGAAGCAAAGAAAAATAATTTATCTTCAACGATGGCACCGCCCAGTGAAGCACCGAAGGTTTCTTCTTCGTTTTCAACATCGAATTCTTCACCAGTACGGTCATTTTTCGCAGTACCAGCCCATGGAACCTTCTCGTAGAAAGCTGTACCGTGGAATTCATTAGTACCGGATTTAGTAACGATGTTAACGTTACCGCCGGTAAATTTACCAGCACGGGCATTAAATGGAGCTGTATCAACAGAAATCTGGCTTACTGCATCAAGGGAAACGGGAGAACGTTGTGAAGGATAGCCATTGTCGTTCAGACCAAAAGTATCATTCAAACCCACACCATCAATAGTTATTGAGTTTGATTTAGGATGCTGACCAGCAATGCTCATCTGGCCGCCTGTCGGGCTAACTACTGCCAGAGGGTTAAGACGTACAACATCTTTCAAGTCACGGTTAAACGTAGGTGTATTATTGATTGTATCTTCACCGAAGGTAGAGCTTGAACCATTGTTAGCAAAAAAGTCGCGAGAACCGGTTACAGTAATACGCTCTACACTGCTTGGGTCTTCCAGAGAACGATCAAATACAAGGGTATCGTTCAGTTCGAGATAGACATCTTCAACAGCTGTGCTCTGAAATTTATCTGACTCTATATAAATAGTGTACGGGCCACCGACACGAAGACCACGTGCAGAGAATGCACCTTCTTCGTTCACTGTAAACTCTTTCACAGTACCTGAAGGCATGTGGATGATAGTTATCTTACTACCGGCAGCAGGATTACCCTGGGGACCGGAGATAACACCGCGCATAGCGGCGGACTGACCATTCGCTGCAACAGCTGTCGTTGCAACACCTACAGAAAGTGCAACAGCCAACGCTATACGACTTAGCTTAGACTTGTTAAACATGTGTGTTTCCCTATCTTTTTTAAAAATTCTTTGAACGTTGGTTTTTTATTTTTGTCCAACCAATCAAGATATTTACTCTTTCGCATGATTCTGAATGGCAATAATCAGAGAAATGTGACAGTTCATGACACTTTTGCATTCAATTTCAAGCACATCACGATTTAGTGCGAACTTTACCGGTGACTTAACCCGGCAAAATCACTCACCCTCAAGTATTAGAATCCAGTCTTGTTTTCGCAGGTAACCCGCCACTTCCATCTGATATAACGGAAAGAAGCCAGCCAACAATCGCTTGTTGGCTGGTGAGTTTTCTGGCGCCAGGTGACCGCAAATTTGACCACTGTGGCTGCAACGCCCGTATTTTTTCTTTTTTTTACGGATTCGTTTTTGTGATTCTGACCGGGGAATAGCCATGCACTTTGGAGATTTGGCTTTCCCCTGGTCATAATCGACAAACGGTAGCAACATCAAAACAGAGAAAATGACGCTACCGGCATTAACTGGAAACGGCTGCAATTCTTCGTGAGTTTTATGTCAGCTTTATGACAGCAATAGTAAATGAGTAACACTTAAGATGCTGAGCATACTGTTTTTTTTATTGTTATCCGGAACAAATGGTCCGGAAAATTTACGCAAAAACTTCAGAACGTGCAGCTTATCGCCAGCCCGACTATTCAACGCAGATTTTTTTCAGATAAACACCGCTTATTGGAATTCAGCTTCATTGATTTAAAACCCCATATTTACAATAACTTATACAAACAAAATAAACTTACCTATTGCATTAAATAAGCTTAACTGGTGAAATTACGCCAACAAATAAACCTACGTAAATTTATTCAAGTGGTCAGTTTTTCATTTTTGAAACAATACAGGGTCATCATCGTCGTGCTTATTGCTGCATGCTGCCTTGCTACAGGTTTTTTTCAAAAATTTAGAAATCTGCCCTTAATTGCGCCGCAAACTGGTCAGGTTTTGAGCTGCGAGGACCGTTTTTCGTCTAATGCAGACGATTTCGACATCTATCTGACAGAGCAAACCTTCTCAGAAAGTGCGCTGAAAGCTTTCTGTCAGAACCCGGTGATTAAACGTCAGTTTGGTAATGTGAGAATTACGGTGGGACAAAATGACTACGATACCTACCGCTACATCAACCACGGCGTAAGTGATCTTGCCCTCGTAAAGAACAATGTTGTCAGCGCCTTTGGTGCCAGTGAAATTTATGGCTACGAAGAAGTTGCCTCCCACCAGGACTATGCAGCCTACTTTATCGCTTTAAAGGAAAAGCCGGTGCTGTCTAAGGAGTATTTGCTGGGTAAGCGGATTGGCATACTGGATTATCCGAGCAGCCGCTCAGGCCATATTGTGCCGAAGAAAGTGCTGAAAACTTTAGATTTGAATCCGAATAATGTAGAGCTGCATTATTACAGCTCTCATAAAGAGATGCGCAGAGCCCTGCTTTCCGGTGAGGTCGATATTATTTCATCCTACTGGGACAAAAATGACGGAGAGATCCTGTCGCGCACTTATATCACACCGCTGGAAAACAGCGTAAAAGGCATGCGCTGGTACCTGAAAATGCAGACCCGCAATACAGATTTAAAATGTGCCGTGCAAAACGTGATTCAGGCCATTTCTGCCGCACAGAATAAAAAATACTATCAGCAGGTAGAACTGAAGGAGCCTTGTGTAAATGCAAACGCTCAGTGAAATGACAGCCTCACAGTGGGGACGAACAGCAGCAGCCGCGCTGGGACTGTTTGCTCTGTTTCAATGCTGTATTTTCGCGGGTCAGTTTGCCGGTGCCTGGCTTGATCGTCACCAGGCTATTGATAATGTTGAACGACGGATAAGTCTTGATCTCGCCTATCTGGATGTGGGCAATGAAACGCTGAAAACACCGGTAAATGATGCCGCGGTCCGCCATTATATGCGCCGCATTAATGCAACTCTGGCGGAGCAGTCTTACCCTCTTACAATCAGTGAAATCCAGCACGTTACTGCCACTGCAGAGCCGGTGGAAGAAACGGTTGAAACCGCCACATTCACGTTATCCACCGCAGAGCAAAGTATCGACATTGGTTTGAGTCTTACTCCGCTATACTTTTCGGCTCAGGTACATCCGCTGGCCATTCTGGCGGCTTTGATTGCTGCCCCGGTGTTAATTGGTTACAAACCGCGAGCCAGAAGTAAGCGTAAGTCTGCGAAAGAAGAAGCACCGCCACCGCCCCAACCTAAACTGGTTATCGACCTTAACACGAAATGTATCGGCAACGGCGCGGACGGCCGGGCTATCCTGATGCAGAACAAGCCGTTCTGCTTTTACGCAGCGCTGGTCAGATACTGCATTGAGAATCCTGATGCGACCTTGCCACAAAATAAAGATGTGCCCCAGGAACTCATAACCATTGCTAACCGGGTTTTCCTGCGTCTGATCGAACTGGGCCATACCAAACGTAAAAGACCGGACTTCAATGCCAATCTGGATAAAACCTTAAGTGAGATCCGTGCGGCGCTGGATGAAACCTTTGAGCCCTTCCCGGTGGAAAAGGAAAAATATTATCCGCCCAGAGCACAGGGTGAAGGCTCCAGATCCAAACAGCATTCTTATGCACTTCCCCCGATTACTGATGAGGACATTGTTATACTCGGAAAATAAGCCTGATTGCTCCACCAGCCCAGAGAAAACGCCGTACCCGGTACGGCAGGTATTAGCTCAGCCAGTTGTGTCCGGTCTGCAAAGACTGAACCACTTTTTGACTGATCGTGAATTATACGTTGATTCGCGAGGGCCAAATGCGTATCTTTGCAGGAGGAATATCAGCCGTCCAGAGTTATGCAGTCGCCATTAATTATCGCTATATCCGGAGCTTCGGGCTCCGGGAAATCACTTTTTACTAAAAATCTGTTAAATGCCTTCAGTGCGCAAGGTCGCCCAGTACAAATATTACGGGAAGATCACTACTACCGTGCGCAGGACCACCTGCCAATGGAAGCGCGGGAGAAGAATAACTACGATCACCCTAATGCATTCGAACACGAATTGCTGAAAGCGCACCTGCAGGCGTTGCGCAATGGCGAACCCATTGATTACCCGCACTATTGCTTTAAAACTCATACACGTTTACCGGAAACAGAGCGTCTGAATCCGGCTCCGGTGATCATTCTTGAAGGTATTATGCTGCTGGCAAGACCAGAGTTATTACCTCACTACGATGTAAAAATCTTCATCGACACACCGCTCGACATTTGCCTTATGCGCCGCATGATGCGTGATGTTAAAGAGCGTGGCCGTACCCTTGAATCCATTGCCAAGCAATACGAATCAACGGTAAAACCGATGTACCATCAGTTTATCGAACCAAGCAGGTTCACAGCAGATGTCGTCGTTACACAAGGTGGCAAAAACCAAATCGCCCTGGATGTGATCAAGTCACATATACAACAGGCATTACAATAACAAAGGAACGTCATTATGGTGAGTTTACTGGGCATACTGCTATTGCCCGGAATTGCATTCTTATTGTCCTCTGCACGCCGGAATATTAACTGGCGCACAGTGGGCGGAGCATTCGCGATTCAGGCATTGATCGGCGCATTTATTCTTTATTTTGAGCCGGGCATTCAATTACTGCTCAGTATGACTGACTTCGTCGGCAACATCATCGGCTACAGTCAGGAAGGCATTAATTTTGTTTTCGGCGTGGTCGGTGACAAATCCCTCGGCTTCATTTTCGCCTTCAACGTGCTGCCGGTCATCATCTTCTTCTCATCATTAATTGCCGTCTTGTATTACCTCGGTGTGATGAGCTGGGTCATCAAACTCATTGGCGGCTTCTTACAAAAGGTCCTGGGTACCAGTCGTCCTGAGTCTATGTCCGCCGCGGCTAACATTTTTGTCGGCCAGACCGAAGCCCCTCTGGTAGTACGTCCGTTTATTCCCCACATGACAAAATCTGAGTTATTCGCTGTTATGGTTGGCGGCCTGGCGTCTATTGCCGGCTCGGTCATGGCGGGTTATGCCGGCATGGGTGTGGAGCTTAAATACCTGTTGGCGGCCAGCTTCATGGCGGCTCCCGGCGGCCTGTTGATGGCAAAAATCATGTTGCCGGAAACTGAGAAAGCAAAGGACGGACTGGAAGAAATCGATGCGTCTGAAACCGGCTATGCTAACGTGTTCGACGCGGCTGCCAGCGGTGCTGCATCAGGCTTGCAACTGGCACTGAACGTAGGTGCTATGTTGCTGGCATTCGTGGCACTTATCGCCATGCTGAATGGCCTTATCGGCTGGACAGGCACATTGTTTGGCTATGAAGACGTGACCTTCCAGGGCATTTTAGGCTACTTATTACAGCCGCTGGCATGGATTATCGGTGTTCCCTGGGAAGAAGCCCGTCTGGCAGGCAGTTTCATCGGTCAGAAGTTTGTGGTGAACGAATTCGTGGCATACCTCGACTTCCTTAAGCATCAGAGTGAACTATCCGAAGTATCTCAGGCAATTATCACCTTTGCCCTGTGCGGATTCGCGAATTTCTCCTCCATTGCTATTCTCATGGGAGGCATCGGTGCAATGGCACCCACCCGCCGTAAAGAAATTGCACAACTGGGTCTGAAAGCGGTTTTCGCCGCAACACTGTCGAACCTGATGAGTGCATCACTAGCCGGCTTTTATCTCTCGCTTGGCTGAGCCGGATACACCCGGAACCGTAAAAAAGTGAGCGCGGCTCACTTTTTTAACCAGAGAAACCAGACTAAATGGTCAGCTTTGTAACGAAAACTGACCACTTAACCTAACGGTAATTGACGTATATCAAAGGCCGTTACTTTTACGAAGACGCGGGATTCCCTATAATTCTGCGGTCATTTAATTAAGGTATCGTTATGCAATTAGAAGCTGTTGACTATCAGGCTCCCGGTGCACAGGAAGCATTCGTAGAATCCCTCCGTGAGACAGGATTTGGCGTACTGAAAAATCACCCAATCAGCCAGGCAATGGTGACCGGCATTTATCAGTCCTGGCAAACATTCTTCGACAGCGAAGAAAAGAATAATTACGTCTACAACAAAGGGACTCAGGACGGATTCTTCCCGCAAAGCGTATCTGAAGTAGCAAAAGGATTTACCAAAAAAGATATTAAAGAGTACTTCCACTTCTATCCCTGGGGTCAGTGCCCGCAAGCGTTGCGTCCTCAGCTGGCGGAATACTATGCAAAAGCAAACACGCTGGCAGAAGAGTTACTGGGCTGGATTGAGAAGCATTCGCCGGCTGAAGTCAGTAAACTGTACAGTCAGCCTTTGTCGAATATGATCAAAGACAGCGATCAGACCCTGCTACGGGTTCTGCACTATCCGCCGTTCCAGGGTGATGAAGAACCGGATGCTATCCGTGCGGCAGCCCATGAAGACATTAACCTTATCACCATTTTGCCCGCCGCGAACGAGCCGGGTTTACAGGTTAAAGGTAAAGATGGCAGCTGGATTGATGTACCCTGTGACTTTGGTAACCTTATCGTCAACATCGGCGATATGTTGCAGGAAGCATCAGGGCATTATTTCCCGTCAACCACTCACAGGGTGATTAATCCTGCCGGAACGGACATGACTAAGTCACGGATTTCATTACCCCTGTTCCTTCACCCGCGCCCTGATGTAGTGTTGTCAGAAAGACATACTGCACACTCCTATTTGCAGGAACGTCTCAGAGAGCTTGGCGTTATTTAACGGGCGCTTTGTAAGTCAGACAGCTTACTCATGTAACGATATTCATCCTGGCGGCTTTGCGCATGCTTAGCCGCCAGCTTCATGAAGTCAGCTGCGCGATCTATATTGCCCAGCTCGTAGTGCGCCTTCCCCATTCCGAAGAAAATTTCATGGCGGCTGTTATCCAGCCTGCGGGCCCGGTTGTAATGGATAAGCGCCTGCTCCGCATCACCGAAATCCAGCGCCTCTTCACCCAGGATGAAGTGATAGAAAGGGTTACTTTCCCGTTTATTACGCACACTCCTGGCAATGTCTCTGGCTTGCGCTGTGCGACCTTCGAGTTCATGCAGTAACGCCAGGTTTTCCCAGGCGGTTAAATTTTCACTGTCGAGCTTCAGTGCCAGCTCATAGCTTTCACGGGCGCTGTCCAGTAATCCGTGGCGCCGGTACAACACCCCGAGGTTCACCCATGTGGAACCGAACTCAGGATAAAGCAAAGCAGCTGCACGTAAATACGCATAGGCCTTTATGTCGTCATTGTTGAGCAAAGCATCAGCACCTTTGTTGTTATAAAACATAGCTGTGATTTTCTCTTTGCTTATGGCATTACGGGGGAAATGGGAGCGGATGGTCTGCGGATCAAAGTCCACATCGATGAAATGCGATGAAATCTGGTTCTTTCTCAGCGTGTCCGCAACGGATACCCGCAAATTAATATGACCATTGAGTAAATTCACTCCGCTGCGGCGGGTCCAGTATTCGGGAATATCCACTTCGTAGAATACTGCATTAAACCCGGCATAATCCGCCATGGCTTTCGCCATGATAGTCAGCGACAGGCAATTCGCGGCACGGTTCGCAAATGTCTCAGAAGCGATAGTGTTCGCATTGGTGATATAGCGGATCCCCAGTTCTCCGCCATCGAAGATTTGTCGGATCAAATTCTTAAGATTGTCTCCGTCGCCAGATAAAGGTGACTGTGAATTGTCGACAAATTCTCTGGCAGCGGCATCAAGCTTAAAGATTTCGTCTGCGGATTCCGGCGTATACTCATGGTACTGAGTGAAGACGTCATCGTTGAGGGGCAATTCGCTGGCGGTAAAGGATTCCGGTAATGATGCACAGCCGGACATAAGGACAACAAACAGCATACCGGTTAAAAGTCGAATCTGCTTCATATCGTCACCCCTGCTCAATTGGCGTGACTAAAGTATAGCCTATAACAATTATTTTACATTTAATTCACACTAGATATTCAACCGTTCATCGCAGAGCAGGAAATCTCACCGGTAACCCTGATTATTTTCAATGTGAACCGCTGATCCCTTTACAACAGTGACCAAAATCGGACATATTTTAACCTTACAGTCGAAATCTCACCGGAGATCTAATGAAACGTGTCGTGTTCAATCAGAAAGGGGGCGTGGGAAAGTCGACTATCAGTGCTAATTTAGCCGCGGAAAGTGCCAGAAACGGGCTCAGAACGCTGCTGGTCGATTTAGATGCCCAGGGAAACAGTACGCATTACTGCGGGGTGGATGTAAACGATGACAGCCTCACTGTTGCAGATATGTTTAAACAGGTTGTTGGCTGGTTTTCCAAACCTCAGCCGCCATCGGCTTTTGTCAGACCAACAGCATTTGAAAACTTGTCTGTCTTACCCGCCCATCCCAGCCTTACCGAGCTGGAGCGGGAACTCGAAACCCGCTATAAGATGTTTAAGCTGAAGGAAACACTGGCAACGCTGGAGGAAGATTTTGACCGCGTGTACATTGATACGCCGCCCAATTTCAACTTCTATTCCAAGGCTGCATTAATTGCTGCAGACAGCTTCATTATCCCTTTTGACTGCGATGACTTCTCTGTTCAGGCCATCGACCGTCTGCTCGACAACGTTCTGGAATTGCGTACCGATCATAATCCGGAGCTGGAACTGGAGGGTATCATCATTAATCAGTTTAACCCGCAGGCAAAGTTACCGGGAGAACTGATTGCTTCACTCAAAGAGAAATCCTTACCTGTGCTGGACAGCAAAATTAACAGTACAGTTAAAGTGAAAGAATCCCATTCTAAACGTGTTCCGCTTCCGTACCTCGCGCCTTCACATAAAGTCAGTCAACAACTGGCTGCATTGTGGCAGGAACTGGAAGGAAAACGCTGACCGGGTTGCCCCCTGCCCGTCGCTTTTCTTCTTTATACGGCTGACGACGCTATCTGTTCCTGCTTATCGTCAGCCCTTCCGGGACGGCGAACTTTTTTCTGTGCTGCCCGTAAATACCGGTAGTAGTATTAATTAATATACGGTATCACGTCGAATAGCCGCGTGTTTGCCGTGTATTGACAGAAAAATCAAACTTAAAGAAGTATCATTCTCAATATAGCCTACAATTAACTACCGGATTACGGAGTAACAATGCCTACATTACATCAGTACCTGCACTGCCCCTATTGTGTCCGCGCAGACATGACAGCTAACTATCTGGGCATAGAGCATAAAAAGTCGTATTTGCTTAACGATGATGAAGCGACCTGTCACAAACTCATCGGCGCAAAAATGGTTCCTATTCTGGAATTTGACGACGGCACGGCCATGGGTGAAAGCCTGGATATTGTGGAAAAGCTGATAGAAAAGGCTCCTGCGGGGAAAAAGTTGTTACCGAAGACAGAACCGGAAAAATATACCAAACACCTGGAATCCGTTTCGTTTGAAATAAACGCGCTGCTGTTTCCCCGCAATGTCATGATTGAGCAGCCGGAGTTTGCAACAGAAGAAGCCCGCGAGTATTTCAGGAAGAAGAAAGAGAAGTCCCTCGGTATGTCATTTGAAGAGGCTTTTGATAATACAGAGCAGTATAAAAAGGCAGTAGAAGTGGCACTGGCAGATATGCCTGCCCCCCCTTTGCCGGCTCAGCAAATGAACCAGTTGGGATGGAATGATATCTTTATTTCCCGGTTTTAAGAAACCTGACAATGGTAGAAGATTTGGCGATGCCCGATGAACTGGCACAGTATGTTGCTGCGGTGGCAGAGCTTACAGATATAAAGTTGTACACGGATTTAGCTAAATAATCCGTTCAGAGAAAATAAAAAAGTTGTACTTAAATTTGGCTTGCCGTTAATGTGGCATTTATAGTGGTCGAATGAGTACAACTAAAGGAGTAATCAGGTGGTAATCCGGTCGACTTCCCGCTCACTGGCAGATTGTCATGTTCTTATCGTTGATGACCAGGCGTCAAGTCGTCTGGTCATGTCGACGTTGCTGGAGAATGTGGCCCGTTGTGACTCTGTTGCCAGTGCAGAAGAAGCCCTGGAGTTTTGCAGCAGAACCCTGCCTGATTTAATCCTTATGGATGTGTTTATGCCAGATATGGATGGCCACGAAGCGTGCCGTCAACTGGCTAACAACCCCAAAACCCAGCACATTCCCGTCGTATTTGTTACTGCTTCAGTGTCCGATGAGGAGCAGGAAAAGTGCTGGAATGCCGGTGGTGTGGATTTTGTGCAAAAGCCGGTTAATGCCACCACACTGATAAATCGCGTAAAGTCTCACCTGGCCCATAAACTAAAAACTGACCTGCTTGAGCAGCTTATTTATACCGACAGGCTAACAGGCTGCTTTAACAGGCATTATCTTGAAGAGAGCTTACCGGATATTGTCAGAGAGTCCGACCGCACAGGCACACCGCTCTCGATTGCGATTTTCGATATCGATTTATTCAAGCAGTACAACGACAAGTATGGTCACATTGAAGGTGACACCTGCTTGTGGAAAATTGCCAAGGCTTTAAAAGGTTCACTGCTAAGACCGATGGACAGATTAATACGGGTTGGTGGTGAGGAATTCCTGATTATCCTGCCGGGCACCCATGAAGAAGGCGCGCAAACAGTATGTGAGCGCATACTTCAGACAGTGAGTACTGAGCATATTGCTCACGCCCTGTCTCCTTCCGGTTTTTTAACCGTCAGTGCCGGTGCTGCAACTTATCACCCGAATTCTGCAGACATGATTGATGAAACCATGCTTGCGGCCGATAAATGTTTATATCTGGCAAAAGAAAACGGCCGTAACTCCTATGCGTTTGTCGGTCCGGACGGAGAATCACAGGTAGGTGCAGGATGAATGACTTTCCGGTATTAGATAAAGAAACCGCATTATCGCGGCTGGCAAATAATCACAGCCTGTATAACAAAGTGCTGGTCATGTTTACTGAGCAGGCCGGAGAGATGCTGACCATGCTGGAAACACTGCCGCAAGACCAGATAGCAGATCAGCATCTTGCACTGCATTCACTGAAAGGATCTGCCGGAGAAGTGGGTGCCACCAGACTGTTCTACACCCTGCAGCAAATTGATCAGACCCTGAAAACAGCGCCGGAGCATGTCACTGCAGATCAAATTGAAGATGTGATTGCGGAAATCAGGCGCATACTGAACATAACGGCTCCCGGTAACCCCGCCGCCTGAATTACGGCATCAGGATACCGCTAACCGGTAGCCCTTATTTTCTGAATCATCGCAGGGCTATGCCGTACTTCATGACAAAAGCGCAACAGTGCATCCAGTGAGTCCGGTTTTGCAATCAGGTAACCCTGGAAATAACGGCAACCCAATGCAATAAGTTTATCCAGCTGCTCTGCAGTCTCCACCCCTTCTGCAACTACGTCATACTGACATATGCGGGCAATCGACACGATAGCATCCACAATCACCGCACTTTTCTCACTCTCCAGCGTCCACACAAAACTGCGGTCGATTTTAATTTCATTCACCGGCATATTCAGCAAATGTTGAAGAGAAGCATGACCAGTACCGAAGTCATCCAGCGATAACTTAACACCAAGATTGCGGATGGCCTGAATAGACTCAAAACAGATGGTATTTACATCAATAAAAAAGGTTTCTGTGACTTCCAGACACAGACTGCCAGGCCTGACGTGATACTGGTCAATCAGCCTGCTGAGTTCTTCCGCAAACCGGGTATCCATCAGCTCTTTTGAAGAAATGTTTACCGATAAGACAAAATCCGGCTGCTGGATCTTCTGCAATGCCAGAATAGCCTGCTCAAGCACCCAGAAGTCTATTTCACGAATGAGTCCGGCCTTCTCAGCCACTCTGATATAAACTTCGGGAGAAAAGCTCTTAAGGGGCAAGTGGGACGTCCGTAACAACACTTCTGCACCGGCAATCCGGTTTTCCTCACTGTCGTAAACAGGCATAAATACCAGATGAAAGGCTTTGTTCGCCAGTGCGATCCGCAGTTCCTGCTCAACAAATCTCGCCTGACGATATTCTTTCTTAAGTTCAGGCTGATAAATTTTATAGCCGGGTTCGTTGTCCATGATCGCGTCGATGGCAATGGTCGTCTGAGCGAGTAACTCATCAACAGTCATTCCTCTCTCACCACGGGCAATCCCCAGCTTTACATCCAGTCTTAAATGCCCCAGAGAAGGAATATTCACCCCTTTCTGGGAAGCCGAGATTAAATTACCAAAGAAAGCCTCGTCGAAATCCTTCAGCACCAGCAGGATATTCTCATCCTGCTTCCGGACCAGAAACGCCTCACGGTGCTTATCCTGAGTGAAAGGACCAAATGTGGCTTTGATCAGTGATGTGACCGTTTCCTTTGAAAATTCCCGTTGCAGGGCAAGGTAATTTCTCACTCTGATATTCACTATGGTCAGCGGAGTGTTTAACTTACCCGGATAAAGTCGCTTAAGACCATTCAGATTAATAAATCCAGAGTCGGGGTCTCTGTCTGCGAGCAGCTGGAGCTTTTGCATCTCTACCCGCTTGACGACGACAAAGTGACACAGAAAAACCAGCATTACCGCCGGCCATATTAATGCGAGAAACAAATTCACCGATGCAGGTGTAATGATGTGACGTTTTAACAACAAACTATTGAGATACAGTTTATAGCGTCCTGGATCCAGTTGATTCAACGTTTCAACCGACACCAAAATACTGGCCACCGCAGACAAATCACTTGCCGCGATGTCGTAGGGTACCTGATAGAGCTTTTCCCACCAGGCATCCACCACGATACGATCACGGTTGATGAGCTGTACACCGTCATCAGGTAAAAAATAAACGGACTGAAAGCGCTTGGTACTGAGATCGTTTTCGTCGTACTCAACGTCATCCCTCAGAGAAATAAATGTCACACCGGCCCGGTGCTGTGCCCCCGGGTTATCTGACTCAATGAATGCATCTACTTCAACTTCGTCCAGATTCGCATATGAAGGCAGTGATAACGTGTTATCTGCACCGGTGTATTTGAATTTCAAACCACATAATTCAAATAACCTTGGCTCAGACACAGAACAATCGAGAACATAACCTGATTTCGTTTTTTCAAACTGACTTTCTTCCCGGTAGCCGGCAACATCTACCACGCTTCCATTTGCAAGCACATCTTCAATCACCAGATTAAATGGCGAATAGCTGAACGTCACCAGCATCAGACTGATAAAAGCGAGGCCGGAAAAGGCATACTTATACAGATGCAGTGAAAAGAGTGCTGAATGTAGTGAAGAAGGAGTTCTGCTGACCATTACCGGTAAAATTGCTAACTATTTATAAATCCAATAACCCATTGGTTAATGTCAATAATTTTACCGATATGACATTTTTATAAAGTATAGTTTTCGATAAGTTGTTATGACCAACATGACGAAAAACTACACTTTAGTCTAATAATACAGCGCGGAATCAAGCGTTTCCGCTAACAGAGCAAAAGGATGAAAATAATAAGTTTATAAGCAATTTGCACTGAAACAGCCAAAAAAATAACTAAAACAAAGAAATAATGAATATTCAGAATAACAGCAGCTTGCTGAGAATATAGAATAGATTGTACTGCTTTGAAGTTTACTACAGAAGAGTATAAAAAGAATGGTGCCCAGGGGCGGACTTGAACCGCCACGCCCGTTAGAGCACTAGCACCTGAAGCTAGCGTGTCTACCAATTTCACCACCTGGGCATAAGAGACTTTGTGTATCGGGCGTTTGCCCCGTCTCGTTGTGGATGCGCAATTTACGGATGTTCGGTGTCTTTGTCAATCAACAAATTCAGTTTTTTTCCATTTTTTTGCAAGAAATGGCCTGAGTGTGCAGTAAATCGCCAACACTGACTACTTTCCCGCCATTCAGCACCTGATTTTGCGCAAACCAGAGTTGCAAGGTTGCCATGGCATCATCCAGCGCATTGTGAGCTGGTGCAGCAGGCAACCCCAGGCGCTGCCGGCAAACCGTTAACGTTGCACTGTTTGGCGGCAGTACTTCATGGTGCTTTTTAAGTTGATAGACTGCCAGCTTTAACGTATCCAGTACCACCACCGGCGGACAGGAGATTTGCTGAGCCGACAACGCCGCCTGTAACACGCTTAAATCCAGATTAGCGTTGTGACATACCCACAGATGCGTTCCGGCATAACCGACCAGTTGCTCCAGTACCTCTTTAATATGCGCCCCCTGCGCTATGTCGGCACCGGTAAGACCGTGGATGACCGGGCTTTGGGCAAGATCCGCACGGGTTCTGACAACTGAATAAAAGCAACGGCTGATATCTATGTGACTTCCCCGTCCTTCTACCCAGCCGGCAGAGGTAATTTGCGCTTCACGGACATCCAGTGATGTCAGTTCCAGATCAACGGCCAGCAACGGCAGCGTTGCCAGCGACTTCTCCGCCCAGCCTTCCGGCAGTGGCGGGGCTCCTGCCAGCCAGCGCTTTAACATACTCAGCATGGTCAGCTCATGCCTCCGGAGAAATTCATCACCGCACCCTGCTGCGCTCTGTCGATAGCCTTAAACGCGGCTTTAAGCTGATGCTTTTCTATGGATGACAATGAAGAGACTGATACCCGGTTGTCTGTGACATTGCCGGACAACTGATGACGCCAGCGCAGACGGTTCAGAAACAGCCAGATATCCCGGAGATTTTGGGCATCTTTAGTCGATAATCCGGAACCTGACGGCAATGCCGCCAGCCGTGCCAGTGTAGAGGGCATGGTTAAGCCGTTTGCCAGCGCATAAATGCGGGCAAGATTATTGATGATTGCGATGGCCTTAACCTTCAAATCAATCACATCCTTTTCTTCGTAACCTTTCTCGTAAACAAATTTTTGAAACATCGAGAGAGGGACGGAAATATCATTATTGTGACGCGCCAGCGCAGCCAGAAACATCTTTTGCTTCAAAAGCGGCGCTCTGACAAGTTGCATCTTTCTGAACAGCTCTGCGTCTCCCGCAGCACAGCGGGCATCCAGAAAAATATTGAAATGCATAATCGCTTTAGGCGTTGGTTGCCTGACCCATTCACCGGCTTCCTTCTCAGCCTGTGCCAGTGACAAACGCAATTCCGGATTCGATGCCATGATATTGCCGTCACATAACTTGATACCGCACTTCGCCAGACCATTGCACACATAATCCGCCATGCCGGCAAAGTAGTCTGCCTGGCTGTCAGTCGGCGTGGTTTCCAGTAACAGACCATTATCCTGGTCTGAGCCCATTGTTTGATCTTCACGGGCCTGGGAACCATACACCACCCAACTGTATCGCAACGGTGCCGGTCCGTGTTCCCGCTGGTAATAATGTATCAGTTTGCGGGTCATAATATCCGTTGCCTGAGACAATACTTTACCGGCAATATCGAAGTCACCGGGCCGTTTTGCATGGGTGGCAAAGTAGTGTGGCATCTGCCAGGACAGGCGGGTGAGTTCATAGAGGTTATCGGCTTTCGACAATTCACCGATGATGTAAAGCACGTTACCCCGCTGGTGACGGACAATATCTGATGCGGTAATCATTCCCAGCGGTTTACGGCTGTTCCTGTCCACCACCGGCAGGTGATGGATATTACGTTCACTCATCAGTGCCATAGCATCGAACATGGTCCGGTACTGATGAATCATGGCCGGCGTGGCTGTCATAATGTCAGCGACAGACAGGGAAATATCAGCGCCTTTTGCCACTACACGGTTGCGGAGATCTCTGTCGGTTACAATGCCCACCAGCTTTTCGTCACGGGTGATCAGCAAAGAAGACACCTTGTTTTCCGACATGATTTGCGCGGCCTGCTGAATACTCACAGATTCTGCCGCCTGAACAGGCTCATGTTCAATGACCTCATGCAGTGCCTTGTAGAGCCACATGGAGTTAGATTCCACGACAGCCTGATTTTGCAATGCACCGGTACGGGTACCGTGAAAGAAATCAGCAATCGCAGGGAAACTCAGGACACGATGAAACGCAGCGGCGGTGAAACAATACACCAGCCCGGGTTTATCGACTTTTACCGACAAGGGGTAATCTATGTTATCCAGCAATTTGGGATAACCGAAATAGTCTCCCTCGCTGAGGTGACGTTCACTCTGCTCTGCGTCTTTCACCGAAAACTGACCATTCTGGATCAGAAACAACCGCCCTTCATTTTCTTTCAGCAACGTCTCTGTGTTGTCAGCAGTGAGGTAAATCAGGCTGGCTTGTTTCGCCAGATGAATCATCTCTTCTTCATTCAACTGGTCAAAAGGTGCAGAGGTTTTCAGAAAGTCTGTGACTTGTTGTGGCACAACGCTCATTGTTTAATCCTCAAAAAGAATAAAGCTCACCGCTGAGGGTGAGCTTTACAGTTTCTGTCGTCAGTAGTTAAGTGCAACAGGTTTTAGTGCGCTGACGCTTCACCTGCACCTTTCGGATAACGGATATCCTCTACCATTTGCTGGATTTCTTCAGGCGCTTCACCGGTCATCTTGAAGACAACGAAGGCAACCACGAAGTTAACAATCATACCCAGCGTACCGATCCCTTCGGGTGAAATACCGAACCACCAGTTATCAGCCGTATTCGCTGCCGGATTCACAAACTTGAAGTAGATGATATAAGCCGCAGTGAACGCAATACCCGCTACCATACCAGAGATTGCCCCTGCACCATTCATGCGCTTGCTGAAGATACCCATAATAATAGCAGGGAAGAAACTGGAGGCAGCAAGGCCGAAGGCAAAGGCGACCACCTGTGCTACGAAGCCCGGCGGATTAATACCGAAGTAACCGGCAATTGCAATCGCCACACCGGCAGCCAGACGGGCATAGAACAGCTCAGCCTTATCGGTAATATTCGGTGCAAAGTTACGTTTCAACAGATCGTGGGACACTGAAGTGGAAATTACCAGCAACAGACCCGCAGAGGTAGACAGCGCCGCAGCTACCCCACCAGCAGCAACCAGGGCGATAACCCATGCCGGCAGATTCGCAATTTCAGGGTTAGCCAGTACCATGATGTCACGGTCAACATTCACTTCGTTCTTGCTGGCCGGATCATCAATGCTACCCGCTGCATAGAACATTTTGCCGTCACCGTTTTTATCTTTAAAGGTGATCAGGCCGGTTTTTTCCCAGTTCTTAATCCACGCCGGAGCCTCAGCATAATCAGTACCCGCCATATCAGGGCCGTTGATGGTTTCAATCATGTTTACACGACCGAAGGAAGCCAGTGCCGGCGCAGTGGTATACAGGATGGCGATGAACAGCAGCGCCCAGCCAGCTGATTTACGGGCATCACGTACTTTAGGTACGGTGAAGAAACGAACGATAACGTGTGGCAGACCGGCTGTACCTACCATCAGGGCGAAGGTGATAAAGAACACATCAATGGTACTCTTAGTGCCGCTGGTATACTCATTAAAGCCCAGTTCCACCGAGAGACTATCGAGTTTCTCCAGCATATACATCCCCGACCCGTCGGCCAGTGTGGCGCCAAATGCAGTTTGTGGCAGGATATGACCGGTAACCATCATGGAGATGAACACACAAGGTACAAGGTAAGCGAAAATCAGAACGCAGTACTGAGCAACCTGTGTATAGGTAATGCCTTTCATTCCACCCAGTACGGTGTAGAAGAATACTATTGCCATACCAATAACCACGCCGGTTACGATATCTACTTCGAGGAAGCGGCTGAATACCACACCCACGCCGCGCATCTGGCCTGCGACATAAGTAAAGCAAACAAAGATGGCACAGAATACCGCCACGGTACGGGCAGTCTGCGAGTAGTAGCGGTCACCGATGAAATCCGGTACAGTGAACTTACCGAATTTACGCAGGTAAGGTGCTAAACAAAGTGCCAGCAGTACGTATCCACCGGTCCAGCCCATCAGGTAAACGGCACCGTCGTATCCCATAAAGGAAATCAAACCGGCCATGGAAATGAATGAGGCAGCAGACATCCAGTCAGCGGCTGTCGCCATACCATTCATGACAGGGGGTACACCACCACCTGCTACGTAAAAGTCGTTAGTTGAACCGGCACGGGCCCAAATCGCAATGGCGATATACAGGGCGAAAGATGCGCCGACGATGATAAAGGTCAGTAATTGAACATCCATGGGCCTACTCCTCGTCTACGCCGTATTTTTTATCCAGTGCATTCATCTTTGCCATATAAACAAAAATAAGTACTACGAATACATAAATGGAACCTTGTTGTGCAAACCAGAAGCCCAGTTTGAATCCAAAGAATTGGATCTGGTTAAGTGCATCGGCAAAAATGATGCCTGCGCCAAATGACACAGCAAACCAAATCACCAACAATTTGGCGAGGAGGGAGAGGTTCTCCTTCCAGTACGCCTGCTTGTCGTCTTCATTTCTAAATGCCATCTTTCCGTCCTCATGTCAGGTTAAGTGGATGTTTTATTTTTACATTTATCTAACGACCGGATTTTTGTGTGGCCTCAGTAATCTTTTTTCTGTTTACTTTTGTCAAAAACCACGCAAAAACCCTGTCGCGTCTCGCTTTTTCTATACTCTAGTCGCGGCTTGGCTTTCGAGGAATGAGACCATGGTCGTAGGTAGGAGGATTATAGAGTGAGTATAATACATACAGACATGTTAAAAGGATGTATATAAAAACCATGACATTCGCCTGGGTTTCACTTGCACTGGTTTATCTGTTTTTTCTCTTTTATATTGCCAGTTGGGGAGACAAAAACTCACCCACCGCACGCTGGCTGACTTCCCATCCCGCAATTTACTCCCTTGCCCTGGCCATTTACTGCACCGCCTGGACGTTCTTTGGTGCGGTCGGATCTGCCAGTCGTGACACCTGGATATATCTGCCTATTCTTTTAGGGCCGGTACTGGTTTACGTGCTGGGCTACAAGTTTATTTATAAAATGACACTGGTCAGCAAAAAGCAGCACATCAATACCATTGCCGACTTTATTGCCTCGCGCTACGGCAAACGTCAGGGTGTGGCGCTGCTGGTAACACTCATCGCACTGCTGGCGACCATTCCTTATATCGCGCTGCAACTTAAGGCCATCGGTTCAACATTTCAGCTACTTACGCAGCAACCGAACAGCCACTTCATCATTATTGTGGCGACCCTGTTTATCGCGATCTTTGCGATTTATTTCGGCACAAAACAAACCGATGTCACAGAGTACCGCCGTGGGTTGATGCTGGCCATTTCGTTCGAATCCAGTATCAAACTGACCGCGCTGGTGCTGGTGGCCATTGTGGGTTACAGCGCCTGGCAAGCCACTGATAATCCTGAGCAGTTCAATACCTTTTTCAGCGACGAAGCCCTGTCGCAGTTCGGCTCTTACTCCTTTATATCCCAGACAATCATGGCCGCCGCGGCGGTAGTGTGCCTGCCAAGACAGTTTCACGTGGCAATTATAGATAACCTGAGCCTGGGGCACCTGAAAACAGCACGCTGGCTTTTTCCCCTGTATCTGGGGATCACTGCCGCAGTCATTCCGGTCATCGCCATTGCTGGTAATGCCATATTTGCAGGGCAGAATGTGGAGCCCGATACCTATGTACTGAGCATGGCAATTTACTCGGAGTCAGCGCTGTTGCAGATCATTGTCTTTATTGGCGGGCTGTCGGCCGCCACCGCCATGATCATTGTCGCCACACTGACCTTAAGTACCATGCTGACTAACGACGTGATCCTGCCGCGGGTTCTGCTAACCAAACACAGTAATCCGGGCAACAAGGATTATGGCCGGCGCATCCGGCTGATCCGGCGTATTGTCATTGGCCTTATTCTGTTGCTGGCTTTTCTGTACCACCAGCAAATGACCAACAGCCGTTCGCTGCACTCCATCGGTCTGATTGCCTTTTCACTGGTGATCCAGCTCATTCCGGCCATTGTTGGCGGGCTTTACTGGAAACGTGCTCATGCTCACGGTGTGTATGCCGGTCTGGTTGCCGGACTGGTTACCTGGGTGCTGTGGCTGGTGCTGCCGCTGGTGAATGACAGCGCGACCACATTGCAGCAAAACGAACAAATCAGCCAGGGAGCACTAATCAGCCTGGCTGCAAATTTTGCTGCCTACATCGGCTTCTCGCTTTTTGCCCCTGCAAGATTAGTTGACCGGATCCAGGCGGAAGCTTTCGTTTCTCCGGCAGATAACAGAACGGCATCGAACCGCCGGCACAACACCCATGTGACAATCGCTGACCTCATTACTCTGCTGTCCACGTTTATGGGCAGCGGCCGCTGTGAGCAACTGGTGGAAGAATATCAGCAACTGAACCACTGCAAAATTAACCGTGCCGAAACGCCCGATGAATCTTTTATGGCCTTTTCCGAACGGGCACTAGGCGGTGTAATCGGTGCATCCAGTGCTAAAGCGTTAATCGACTCCATCCTGAAAGGAAAGAAGCTGGATTTCACCGAAATCATTAACTTCTTCGACGATACGACTCAGGCAATGCAGTTCAACATGACTGCCCTTCTCACTTCGCTGGAGAATATGGACCAGGGGATCAGTGTGATAGACAAGCACCTGAATCTGGTTGCCTGGAATAAACGCTATACCGCTTTATATAATTATCCTGACGGCATGCTGGCAGTGGGTACGCCGATTGAAAAGCTGGTGCGGTATAACGCAGAAAAAGGGGAGTTCGGTGCCGGTGATGTGGAAATCCAGATAGAAAAACGGCTGGAACATTTACGCTCCGGTACGCCTCACCGGTTTACCCGCCAGCGCAGTGATGGCCGTGTAATTGAAATGGTCGGCAACCCGTTACCCGGTGGCGGCTTTGTAACCAGTTTCAATGACATCACCGGTCACATCGAAATTCAGCAGGCGCTGGAAGAGTCGAACATCAACCTGGAAGCCAGAATTAAAAAGCGTACGGAAGAAGTGCACTCCATCAATGCCGAATTGAGACTGGAAATAGAGCGCCGCTCAGAAGCAGAAAAAGAACTTATCCGCGCAAGAAAAGCGGCAGAAGATGCTAACGCCAGCAAAACCCGTTTTCTGGCGCTGGCCAGTCATGATGTTCTGCAGCCACTGAATGCAGCGAAGCTTTATGTGACCGCGCTGGAAGAAGCTGAACTTTCTGCACCGGTGAAAGATATCGTTACGAAGCTGAATCACTCTGTCACTTCCAGTGAAGCGCTTATCGGCACCCTGCTCGACATATCCCGTCTGGACCAGGGGGAGCTGAAACCTTCTGTGGAAGCCGTACACCTGCCTGCCTTGTTGTCGCAGTTGACTGACGAAATGGGTATGCGGGCCAGGGAAAAAGGTCTCCAGTTACGGGCCAGGATCCGGGACTGCTGGGTACTCGGCGACAAAACCTTCTTGTACCGTATTGTGCAAAACTTGCTGTCAAATGCAGTGAAGTATACAGAATCCGGTAAGGTACTGCTCACCGTGCGCCCCAGGGGTGATCGTGTGCTGATTGAAGTAAGAGACACGGGTATCGGTATCTCGTCTGAGCAACAGGGCATGATTTTCAGTGACTTTTACCGTACCCACGAATCCGCAGAACACGGTGTTGGCCTGGGTCTGGGGGTAGTCCGCCGCCTCAGTCAGCAAATGCAAAGCAAGATTCAGGTGTCTTCTGTGCCGGGCAAAGGCAGTTGTTTCACCCTGACCATGGGCCGTGCGTCGCCCCGCCGTCAGACTGATCCCGCCAAGCTGAGCCGCTCTTCAACCTTCAGAGGGGTCCGTGTATTGTGCGTAGATGATCAGCAGGAGAACCTGGATGCGCTTCAAACCTTACTGGAAAAATGGGGAGTCACAGTCGTGCTGGCAAATAACTGGGACGACGCAATACGTCAGGCAGATATATTCTCACCGCAAATTCTGTTAATGGATTATCAGTTAGGGCCGGGCCAGAACGGGCTTGATCTGATTGAGGCTATCCGCCGGCATCTGGATATCGTCGTGCCGGCATCACTGGTCACGGCTAATCATGAAGAAAGTCTGATTGCACAGTGTAAAGAACAGGGCGTGAACTACCTCACCAAGCCTTTAAAACCAGCCAAACTGAGAGCGTTATTACAAAGTTTGACCCGGCATATAAAAGATAACCGCAGGGAGCCACGGCAGCAGTAGATTGCCGGCTGGCTCCGGAGAAGAAATTTACGCTTTGGGCGGGGTTTGCCTCTCGCCCTGAACGGGTGAAGTGGCCGGAACAGGCTGTACCGGCGTCTGGCTGTCTGCTGATTGCACGTTCGTACCGTTAGCGGCAGTGACCTTGCCTAATGTTCCCCAGCGCCCCTTCGGATTAACCAGAACAGGCCGGGTAAGGATCAGGTTATTCGGATACAGCACCGTTTCGCGATCCTGCGTGACCAGACGGGTGTTGAACAGATTGATGTCGGCTATGTAACCTTCAATGAAGTTGTCGCCATCGAGAATACGCACATAATTCCCCCGCCGGTATGTCACATTCGTCAGCAGAATAAAGTATGCGGTAACGTTACTGATCAGCGACCAGTTCGCGAAAAGGGCGACACCCAGTAAGGTAAGAATTGACGTAGACAGCACCAGCAGGCCGGAAATATCCACACCCCAGGCAATCAGTATTAACGCCAGGGTGACAGTGGCACTTAAAATTCTGGCAGTAAACAACCCTTTCAGCGCACTGGAAGATTTGAGTTTACTCTTTTCTACATTCTTTTCGAGACGGGGGATGGCAAAACGGGTCATCAGCAAATAAAGCAACAGCATGACCGCTGTCCAAATCACGTTGGTCTGGTAAGTTTCCAGCCAGCGCGTCACTTGTTCCAACCACTGCATGGTAAGTTCCTGAACAGATGTTAATTGTCGCGTTTTCGCGGGCACAAAAACCGGAAAAAAAGTAAACCGGACAACCCCTGACCGGGTACCCTATACTGAATTATCGACACGACAAAAAATGAAAATCACAAAGAGGCAAAATTATATCACCTCTTATGTCCGGTTCGTATTATATTATTAACTAAAGCTTTGGTCTGTCTGTGTTTTCATCCGCACCTGTTCGCCGGATGCAGCAGCCCTTATTCTACCATTACAGGTGTAATAAAAATTATGCGTATCGCAATTCTGTCCCGCAATCCTAAACTTTACTCCACCCGCCGGCTACTGGAAGCAGGCAGAGAGAAAGGCCATGAAGTCGATATTATCGACACCATGCACTGCTACATGGATATTACCAGTGCCAGGCCTTCAGTAAGGTACAAAGGTAAGCGGTTGCCGTTCTATGACGCGGTAATACCCCGTATCGGTGCATCCGTCAGTTTCTACGGCACCTCTGTTGTCCGTCAGTTCGAAATGATGGGGACTTACAGTATTAACGAATCGGTTGCTATCAGCCGTTCGCGGGACAAATTACGTTCATTGCAGCTGTTATCCCGTAAAGGCATTGGTTTGCCACGTACAGGCTTCGCCCATCATCCGGATAACATTGAAGATCTGATTAAAAACGTGGGTGGCGCACCGGTGGTGATTAAACTACTGGAAGGTACTCAGGGTATTGGCGTGGTACTGGGGGAAACCCAGAAAGCCGCAGAGTCAATCATTGAGGCCTTTATGGGTTTGAATGCCAGCATTCTGATCCAGGAATATATTAAAGAAGCCGGTGGCTCTGATATCCGCTGTTTCGTTGTCGGTGATAAAGTGGTTGCGGCCATGAAACGCCAGGCGGCACCCGGTGAATTCCGCTCTAACCTGCACCGGGGCGGCTCAGCCAGTCTGGTGCGCTTGTCACCGGAAGAAAGAAAAACGGCTATTGCAGCGGCAAAGACCATGGGTCTGAATTGCTGTGGTGTAGATATTCTCCGCTCTAACCACGGTCCGGTGGTGATGGAAGTAAACTCGTCACCGGGTCTGGAAGGTATTGAAGCCGCCACCAAAAAAGATGTGGCGGGCATGATTATCGACTTTATTGCCAAATCAGCAAAACCGGGCAACACCCGTACACGAGGTAAAGGTTAATGGCAGAAAAAGCACTGGAAATTGGTGGTCAGCGTATTCTGCCCGGCGAAAGCAAAAAGATTGAGCTTGAAATGCCGCCGCTTTATACCGCTACCAACATGAGTATTCCGGTCTATGTAAAACGTGGTAAACGACCCGGCCCGACTATGTTCGTGTCGGCGGCTATCCACGGTGATGAACTGAATGGCATTGAAATTGTAGGCCGTCTTATTCACTCCAAAGCGATTGAAAGGCTTCGCGGAACACTTATCGCTGTGCCTATGGTGAATGTGTACGGTGTACTGAACCAGTCGCGTTACCTGCCTGACCGCAGAGATCTGAACCGCAGCTTTCCCGGCAGCAAAAAAGGCTCTCTGGCAGGCCGTCTGGCGAACCTCTTTTTTAAAGAAGTGGTGAGCAAGTGTGATATCGGCATCGACCTGCATACCGGTGCCATACACCGCAGTAACCTGCCGCAGATCCGCGCGAACCTGGACGATCCGGAAGTACTGGGAATGGCGAAAGCATTCGGTGTACCGGTATTACTGAACGCAGATTTGAGGGATGGCAGTCTGCGTCAGGCCGCCAGCGAAGATGGCGTAAAGATTCTGTTGTACGAGGCAGGCCAGGCACTGCGTTATGACGAGTTTTCTATCCGCGCAGGCGTAAGAGGCATTATTAACACCATGCGCCACGTGGGCATGCTGAACAAGAGTCGCAGTAAAGGTCACGACATTAAGCGCTTTATTGCCAGGGAAAGTGGCTGGGTGCGGGCACCGGAAAGTGGTCTGGTGAATCACATCGCCCAGTTAGGTGACCATATTGTTAAAGGTGACAAGCTGGCGACGATTTCCAATCCTTTCGGTGAGGTACTGGAAATTATGTACAGTCCTATGGATGGTGTAATTGTAGGTAAGCAGAATATTCCGCTGGCGCAGGAAGGCGAAGCGATTTATCACATCGGCTACTTCAAACAACCTGACACGGTGGCTGAACACGTAGAATTACTACAGGATAACCTGGTAACAACCGAACAATCCCAACCATAGGTTGACTACCTTTGTTAGAGGAACACTGATGCAAGAGCAACAAAAACGCTTGATAGGTGCACTGGAATATTGTGATTTACCCGAGCTCACCATTAACGACCTGACAATCCGGGTCGATACGGGGGCGGCAACGTCGTCATTACATGTCGATAATATCGACGAGTTCGACCGTGACGGCGATTTATGGGTGAGTTTCGATATTCATCCTGACATTCACAATGTAGACAGCATTGTGCGCCGTGAGGCGAAAGTCGTCGCCCGCAAGAAGGTGAAAAGCTCCACGGCAACCCTGGAGCGCAGATATGTTATCGACACGGAAGTGGTGATGTCCGGTGAAGCCTGGCGGATCCAGTTAACACTCACCGACCGGCGTGAAATGACTTATCTTATGTTGTTTGGCAGAGAAGCCATGAACGGGCGCTTTATTGTAGACCCGGAACATGAGTTTATTCTGACGGAAAAACGTCCCGCCGGATAATTATTTCGGCGGCTCGAGCTCAAGCTGGGAGGCAATCAGTACCGCCTGTGTACGGTTGTTAATACCCAGCTTCTTAAAGATAGCGGTGACGTGTGCTTTCACCGTTGCCTCTGCGATATCCAGGTTATAGCCAATTTGCTTATTCAGCAAACCATCCCGCATGTAACACAGCACTTTGTACTGAGAAGGTGTTAACGACGCCACTTTATCTGCCAGTTCAGAAAACGCTTCGTCGACCTCTTCAATCTTTTCACTCACCGATTCCGGTAACCAGATATCACCGTCAAGAATAGACTGCACAGCATTAGCGATATCGCCGGAACTGGCTGTTTTCGGAATGAATCCCAGCGCGCCCACGCCGACAATTTTAGAGATAATGGCAGCGTCCTCTGTACCGGAGACAACGGCTACAGGAAGCTCGGGATAAAGTTTACGGATGTGCACCAGACCAAACATGTCATGGCTGCCGGGCATATGTAAATCGAGAAGAAGCAGGTCGATATCTTCTTTTTCGAGGATATCGACCGTGGTAGTCAGATCGCCGGCTTCCCGTAGAATGAGATCCGGCAGGGTTAACGATAACGCTCCCCGCAGTGCATCCCGGTACAGCGGATGGTCATCAGCAATCAGCAGCGTTATCATTCTTTTCCCTTATTTGTTTAAGCGCTCCTCGATGAGTGTATCAACAACGGAAGGATCCGCCAACGTTGAGGTATCACCAAGTTGCTCATGCTCGTTAGCGGCAATCTTACGCAGAATGCGGCGCATAATCTTACCTGAGCGAGTTTTAGGCAGTCCGCGGGACCACTGAATCATATCCGGTGTGGCAATCGGGCTCAGTTCCTGACGTACCCACGCACGCAGTTCTTTCGTCAGCGCCTCATCAGGCTCAATACCTTCGTTAGGGGTAACGTACACATAGATACCCTGCCCTTTGATATCGTGGGGATACCCCACCACCGCAGCTTCAGCCACTTTAGGGTGAGCCACCAGCGCACTTTCAATTTCAGCAGTACCTAAGCGGTGACCGGAAACGTTCAGTACATCGTCCACGCGACCTGTGATCCAGTAGTATCCGTCTTCATCACGACGGGCACCGTCACCGGTAAAGTACACGCCTTTGTAGGCACTGAAGTAAGTCTGGATAAAGCGCTCATGATCACCGTAAACAGTACGGGCCTGGCTCGGCCAGCTGTCTTTAATCACCAGGTTACCTTCAGCGGCACCTTCCAGATCATTCCCGTCTGCATCAAACAGCGCAGGCTGGATGCCAAAGAACGGACGGGAAGCCGAGCCCGGTTTAAGTGGCGTCGCACCCGGCAGCGGAGTAATCATCATGCCGCCGGTTTCCGTTTGCCACCAGGTATCCATGATGGGACAACGGCTCTGACCAATCACGCGGTAATACCATTCCCATGCTTCCGGGTTAATTGGTTCACCCACAGACCCTAACAGACGCAGAGAAGACAAATCGCAACCTTCCACCGGCGCTTCACCATGTGCCATCAGGGCGCGGATTGCAGTAGGTGCTGTGTACAGGCTGTTCACCTTGTACTTTTCTACTACCTGAGCAATACGGCGTACGTCAGGGTAAGTAGGCACACCTTCAAAGAATACCTGAGACGCACCGTTGATCATCGGTCCGTAAACCATGTAGCTGTGACCTGTGATCCAGCCCACATCCGCTGTACACCAGTAAATGTCATCTTCACGATAATCAAAGGCGTACTTAAAGGTCATGGATGAATACAGCAGGAAACCACCGGTTGTATGCACCACACCTTTTGGCGTGCCGGTTGAGCCTGATGTATACAGAATAAACAGCGGGTCTTCCGCGTTCATGACTTCCGGTTCGCACTGGGCTGAACAGTTTTCAGTAAGCTCGTCCCACACCACATCAACGTCGCTGTTGTAGTTAACATCGCCGCCGGTCAGCTTGTGTACAATGACATTAGTGATAGACGGGCACGCACCGTTAGCCAGCGCTTTATCTACATTCACTTTAAGAGGGACAGAACGGCCTGCACGGCGGCCTTCATCACAAGTGATAACAACTTTAGCTTTACTGTCGTTAATACGGTCAGCGATTGCATTAGGCGAGAATCCGCCGAAGATAACAGAATGCACCGCACCGATACGGGCGCAGGCCAGCATGGCATAAGCAGCCTGCGGTACCATAGGCATGTATACCGCAACGCGGTCGCCTTTACCGACACCCAGCTTTTTCAGGCCGTTTGCCAGTTTACATACTTCGTAATGCAGTTCCTGATAAGTAATTTCCTGGCTGTCTTCAGGGGAATCACCTTCCCAGAACAGCGCCGTTTTCTTTGCATTCTTCGCCAGGTGGCGGTCGATACAGTTGTAGCTGGCGTTGATTTCGCCGTCTTCGAACCACTTGATTGAAACGTTATCTGCGCCAAATACCGTATTCTTGGTTTTAGTTGGTTTCTTGTACCATTCTAACGTTGAAGCGTACTCTGCCCAGAAGCCTTCCGGGTCTTCTACAGAGCGCTTATACATCTGATCATACTGCTCTTGCGTCAAATGCGTGTTTTCCAGAATGTTGTCCGGTACAGGATACGTCTTGCTGGCAGTCATGGATAATGCCTCCGATGTCATGTTAATCCAGTAATAATTGTCTGTTAAACAGGGTAGCCATTCTAAGGTAAAGCAAAATGAGACTTTGGTCTTAGCGATTTTGCTCTTTTAAGACAAAAAGATACAACCTTAGTCTCATAGACCAACAGCCAGTTTTTTAATTCAGAGGAATACATCCTCTTTTGAAAAAATAACGAAAAAATCACAATTATCTTACCTTTAACCTGACTGCGTAAAAGAAGATTATCCGGATAAATTGCTTAACAGACCCGATGAACAAAAGCTGAAAGTATTCAGATAAACCGTGCCACCCTCACCGGCTATTTGCGCAACTGATAGTGAATATCACGCGGACAGCAGGCGGGGTGGCAGGATGCCGCTAAAATTGCCTCAGAACTTAAAGATCACACCGGCACGTGCAACCACGGTTGTGAAGCTTTCAAAGTCAGAACCATACTCAGTATCGAAGTGAGTTAACTGAGCAAAAGTGGTCAAGCCTTCGGTAGCCTGATAGCCATAGTTAATATAGGCAGTCGTGTTTTCGTTCAGGCTGGTTGCAGACAGGCGATCACGGTCACCGGAGTCTACCGACGCACTACCGTAACCTACTTTCACGTTATGCCCTGCTGCCGGCGTCCAGCTTGCGTACATCATATAGCCACTCTCTGAGAAGCTTTCGCTCACCACACCGCCACTTAATGTCACTGCCGGCGCTACACCCAACGCATTCTGGTTGTTCAGTGCTTCACCGGTGTAGTATTCACCATTCAGGCTGACCGCTCCGAAGTTCAGTGTTGTATACACTTTAAAGAGGTTGGCATCCTGGTTACTGCCTTCAACATAGCCCGGCTCATCCTCGAACTGCAGTTCAGCTACGTGTGCCGCAAAACCGATAACGTGACCGGATATTTTGTAGTTAGCATCAACAGCAAAGCCCGGCATACCACCCAGCTCATTATTATTCACACCACTGCTGCTCAGGTTACGACCCTTACCGGTGATTGCGCCGGTCAGCGTTAAGTTATCAACTTTGTAAGTTGCACCCGCTTCCATGGCGAGGAAGCCGGAATTACCTGCACGGTAACCATTACCCACCCAGTTGTAGCTCCCGCTGGATTTAATCCCTGATGCAGTAGACCATTTCTGGCCGGCAAACAGCGTCAGGTTATCGCTGTAATCGTAATAAAGCGTTGCCAGACGAAGTCTTGGCTCCTGCGCCTGTAATGCGGTTTGGTTAGTAAAGCCGTCTTCACCGTCAATGAAATCCAGCTCAAGCACACCGCGAATTTTATCGTGCTTCATATTCAGGGAGAAACGGGACTGGGAAGCCTGGAAAGAAGTAGACTGGGATTCCAGATAATTCGTTTCTTGCGCAGTTGCAGGGGCACCGCCGAAAATATCCGTTCTCAGTGCATGTGTTGGAGCAACATGACTGTAAGTACTTCCGAAACTGCCGACACCCTGACTGGATGTCACGACTTCCGTTTTGATCATGCCTTTGAAGCTGAAATCATAAGCGTAGACAGGGCTACCCGCCAGGATAAGTGCGCACGAGGCTGCAATGCGTGTATACATGTGTTTTCTCCCGATTCATTTTTAAAATCAGATTTGGTTTTTAAATGGTGTTCTTTTTTCTTATTGAGGATTAAGCGAAGGGACGAACAGGTACGTCACCCTCAACCTTCTAACGAAAAATTAACATTAACAAAACAATTTCATTGTGAGACAAATTACAGCGGATTACCCTATAAATCGTGAATGTTGCGACCAAAGTCTTACGATTCAGGGAGGATACGAACCTTTTCCGGCTCATTTGTTGTTATTGCTGTGACTTAATAAAATCAGTCACTTAATTATTGTTGATGAACCCGGATTCTGCGAGTTTTTTGCGGTGTAATCTGCATTTTCCGGCGGGGATGACAGAGCCGCTTCATTTTGAGGTGAAGCGGCGGAATGTAAATCACTGTGAAATGAAAATCACAGACAGCGGCATAACAAAGAACAATCCGGCAATATAAGCTGCACCGTAAATTTTACGTTCTGCTGCCAGACCGGCCAGTGATGATGACAGGCTGAGAGGAATGTTGCGCAAAAAGGGCAGGCCAAATATCAGCAGCACTGAAAATATATTAAATAACAGATGCACCAGCGCAATCTGCATGGCAACACCACCCATCGGACCGGTCACCGCCAGCGCAGCGATAAGCGCGGTAATACAGGTACCGATATTTGCACCCAGTGTAAACGGATAAATATCACGGGCTTTCAGAATGCCACTACCCACCAGCGGAACCATCAGTGACGTGGTGGTAGACGATGACTGGACCAGCACTGTCATTACAGCCCCGGAGGTAATGCCTGATACCGGCCCTTTGCCGATACTGGTGTGCAGAATATCTTTCGCCCTGCCTACCATAAGCACTTTCATGACTTTTCCCATCAGTGTGATTGATGCCACGATCAGCACAACACCCAGCAGGATTTTAACGACTCCGGGATACACAGACGGCAGAAACAGCAGGCCCTCTGTAACCCAGTGTACAACTGGTTCAGTGACCGCCTTCACCGGATTCACACCGGACATTGCCACGCTATTGTCCATCTGCAGCAGCGAAACAAGATACTGACTGCTTTTTTCTAATATCCCTGTCGCCATTTCCAGGGGCAGGAAAATCATCACCGACATGACATTAAAGAAATCATGAATTGTCGCGGCATGGAAAGCCCGTCTGAACTCATCTTTTCGGGCTACATGCCCCAGGCTCACTATAGTGTTGGTAATACTGGTACCGATATTCGCTCCCATTATCATCGGCACAGCAATAGGCACGGGCAACCCGCCTGCAACCATGGCAACTATGATGGAGGTTACCGTGCTGGATGACTGAATGAGGGCGGTACTGACCATGCCGATGATCAGGCCCATCACCGGGTTTGAGGCGAATTCGAATAAACCCCGCGCATGGTCAGCGGTGGCAAATTTAAAGCCACTGCCAATCATCGATACTGCCAGCAGCATCAGATAAACCAGGGCAAGGAGTACAAACCAGTTTTTTATTGAATGACGTGGCGTTCCTGCCGCAACCGTCGGTTCCATGTTGGTATGGGATAGCGTCATAATAAAGCATACACTCACTTATGTTCAGATAAGCAAGTGTATGGCGGATTTATGACAGCGAAATGAACGCTGCAGTCATGCCTCAGAAAGGAACAGGATACGCTCTGTAAACCTCTTCGATTTGGCGCAAAACGGCAGAATCCAGCGTTAAATTAAACGCATCAATGTTCTCTGCCAGTTGCGCTTCAGTGGTGGCTCCGATGATAGTTGCAGTGACTCCCGGTACCTGCTGACACCAGGCCAGCGCCAGTTGCGAAGGTGTAATCCCTGCACGGGAAGCAATTTCCACATAACGTCGTGTTGCATCGTGGGCCGGCTGCTTATCACGGAACAGACCCTGACGCTGAACATAGGTCCAGCGGGATCCTTTCGGTCTCGCATCGTCCAGATATTTACCGGCAAGCATTCCCGTTGCTAATGGTGACCATGGCAAATAAGCAATATCTTCCAGGTGACACATTTCAATCAGATAGGGTAAATCCTTTCCGTGCAGCAGGCTGAACTCGTTCTGAATGGATACCGGTTTCGGTATACCCATTTCATCACATAAACGCAGGAAAGTATGAATGCCCCAGGGTGTGTCGTCAGACAGTCCCCAGTGACGGATTTTACCGGCATCAATGGCGGTTTTCAGACCGCTGAGGATATTGCGCATTCCTTCCGTTTCTTTTTCTTTATCGAAGGTGGTGGGATCCACTTTGCCGGGCCAGTGCTTACCGAAATGCGGCGAGGTACGGTTCGGCCAGTGCAACTGATACACATCAATGTAGCTGGTCTGCAAACGCTTCAGCGAGCCTTCAATGGCAATACCAATATTCTCAGCATTGATAATATCGCCGTTGCGGATCCAGCTGATACCGCTGCCTGCGATTTTAGTCATGATGATGAGCTCTTCACGCTGGCTCTGGTTGCGACTCAGCCAGTCGCCCAGTTGACGCTCCGTATCACCGGATGTCGGCTCGTTCGGCGGTATCGGATACATTTCAGCGGTATCTATGAAGTTTACGCCCCTGGACACTGCCAGAGCCATTTGCCCGTCAGTATCCTGCTGGGTATTTTGAATGCCCCAGGTCATCGTACCCAGGCACACTTCAGAGACTGACAGCCCGCTGCTGCCCAACGTTGTATATTTCATATTGCAGTTAACCTGTTTTTTATTCATTTTGGTGTGGCAATCTGCCGCTTAGCCTCATTTCGCCACAGAATTCTGTTCCTGAAGCCGGGCTTCGGCTTTCGCCAGCTTTTTCTCGATATCCCTGCGGGATTCCACCATCTCGTTTGCCAGCTCAGCCAGCGACTTAAATTCAGCAAACCCGAGCTGCCGGGTATCAATTTTCTGATATTGCCTTTTACAACGGTAAAAGAACATGACGAAATTAGCAAAAGCACGGTGAAATGTGGCGAAGCTTTTGACCAGCAGTAAAATCAATGCGATGGATGTCACTGCCGCAATCGACAAACTGTACACCCTGACTTTATTTTGCTGATCGGTGATCAACGGCTGCAATGCGGTTTCCACACTTCGCAGCTTGTCTTCCACATCATGGGCCTGGCGCCTGAAGGCTCCCTGCAGGCCATCATTATGAGTGACGCCCATTGTCGTAACCGCGTCAGCCAGTTGATTAAATACCCGGGTGTACTCTGCCGTCAGGGTTTGTGCCTGCCCGTCATTACTGATCACCGCCGCATGCTGCAACTTTTCGAGGGCCTGACGCACAGCCTGACGGTGAAAG
This sequence comes from Alteromonas sp., assembly GCF_984505615.1. Classification (NCBI taxonomy): domain Bacteria; kingdom Pseudomonadati; phylum Pseudomonadota; class Gammaproteobacteria; order Alteromonadales; family Alteromonadaceae; genus Alteromonas; species Alteromonas sp. The sequence goes on from NZ_CFHOXV010000017.1 coordinate 76,935, forward strand.
CTCTCACGGGTCAGTAAATAATTACGGGTAGCCAGTTGCAGGGCGACTTTCAGTTGATAAGCCTCACTACCATAGGCAAAGAATGGCACCCGCGACATGTCATCCTCAATGCCGGTGAGTTTGCCCTGAAAACCGGACTGGCGGGTTAATCCCAACTGACTTTGCAGAGTAACCACTTCACGGAACAGGCGCTGGTAATCATGCATGCTTTGCGCAAGTTCGCCGGTTTGCTCTACCGGCAACGCATAGTCGGCCAGCAACGGCGACAACCCGGCAAGATCATTATTAAACCGCTCAGAGCGCGCTGTGAACCGGTGGTAATAATCCATCTGATGTCGCAGCAGGAAGTCTTTTTCGTGACGTCTTAATTGCAACAACTCCTGCTCCAGATGCAGCAATAAATTGTGTTGCTCATGCAAATGGAAGAGGCGCTTAGTGAATAAATGCTGATTTACCACCAACAAACTCATTCCTGATACGCAGATCAGGGTCATCAACATCAGGCGGGACTTAATGGAATCAAATTTCATGGCGAACACCATTTTTGTGGAAACATCTCAGGGTAACGCAGCTATGTGAAGGGATTGTTGCATCAGGCATTATCATCCACAGCTCGAAAAGCGGCGGCGATGATAACACTTCCGGAAAAAGATGCACTTGCTGATACTTGCTCAGGAAAAATAATTAACAGGTCATCAGATTCAACGGGTCACTAAAAACAAAAAAGGCCGCTTGCGCGACCTTTTTCCGGACTAGTATGTAGTCATCAATTACTTGATGATTTTAGCTACAACACCAGCACCTACTGTACGA